>NZ_JAIQLH010000190.1 GCF_020037025.1 Streptomyces huiliensis
CGCGCCGCCGCCGAGGGTGACCGCGCCCGCGCCGAGGGCCGCCGCGGCCCCCAGCACCGAGCGCCGGCCCGGCCGCTGCTCCTGCTGCATGTACATTCGCTCCTTCGTTCCGGAGCCGGTGGTTCCGACTCCCCTTCGGACGCGCAGATCGTAGGTGCGTCCGTCTTGCGTACAGAAGGCCGGGACCGAAACGGAGTGAAAACTCACGTCAACACTGCGTATCGAGTCGGTTAACCCGGTGTGCGGAAAGGCCGTACCCGCGAGTATCGTCCTCACCTGCCACCAGGCCCGGCCGTCGGCCGGACGACCGACCGACCCGACCGCCCCAACCGAACAAGACCACAGACCAAGACCGGAGGATCCGTGTCCCGCATCCTGCTCAAGGCGTTCCTCGGACTTCTCATGCGCGTCCTGTACCGCCCCAAGGTCGAGGGCATGGAGCGCATCCCCGCTTCCGGGCCGGTCATTCTCGCGGGGAACCACGTCACGTTCATCGACTCGCTGTTCCTGGCCCTGGTGGTCAAGCGGCAGGTGTTCTTCATCGGCAAGGACGAGTACGTGACGGGCAAGGGGCTCAAGGGCCGGCTGATGGCCTGGTTCTTCGGCGCCTCCGGGATGATCCCGGTGGACCGCGACGGCGGTCACGGCGGCGTCGCCGCGCTGATGACCGGCCGTCGGGTGCTGGAGGAGGGCAACATCTTCGCCATCTACCCCGAGGGCACCCGCTCCCCCGACGGCCGCCTGTACCGCGGCCGGACCGGCGTCGCCCGCCTCGCGCTGATGACGGGCGCCCCCGTGGTGCCGTTCGCGATGATCGGCACCGACAAGGTGCAGCCGGGCGGCAAGGGCCTCCCGCACATCAGCCCGGTGACCGTCCGCTTCGGTGAGCCGCTGGACTTCGAGCGGTACGAGGGCATGGACCGCGACCGCTACGTCCTGCGGGCCGTCACCGACGAGGTGATGAGCGAGGTCATGCGCCTCTCCGGCCAGGAGTACGTGGACATGTACGCCACCAAGGCGCGGGCGGCGAAGGCCGCCTGAGCCCCTCGCGTCAGCCGGTGGCCGTCAGGCCCCGCCGAGACACCGCGGCTGGAAGCCCGGGTCGGCGGGGCCTTTCCGTGCCAGCGCGTCGAGCACCCACTGGTGGACGACCGGGTCCTTGGTCGCCTGGTCGTGCATGAAGAGGTCGAGCGGGCACTTGTCCTGGAGGACGACGTTGGTCAGCCGCTCGGCCGGGCCGGTCAGCAGGGCGCTGGTGTAGGGGATGACGACCTCGTCGTACCGGGTGGTGACGACGGTGTAGTCGGGCCCGGCGGGCGTCTCCTCGCCCTCGTTGAGCTTCTTCAGCAGGTCGGATCCGACGCGCTGGTCCAGGCAGGACGGGCAGACGGTGTAGCCGGCGGGGATGGCGAGCGGGTTCTTGGTCCCGTGGTTGGACGGGACGATGGCGACGAGGTCGTCCACCTTGTCCGCGCCGCCGAGGAACTTCACGTAGTAGCGCGGCATCATGCCGCCCTGGCTGTGGCCGACGATGTCGACCTTGGCCGCGCCGGTGGCGCCGCGCACGGCCTCGACGAAGTCGCGCAGCTCGCCCGCCGCCTGCGGGATGGGGTCGGTCTCCAGGTGCCCGTAGTTGAAGGCGAAGACGCAGTAGCCGTTCTCCTTCAGCTTCGGGGAGAGCTTGGCCCAGTTCTCCGCCATGAGCTTGAACGTGCCGTTGACCAGGACGACGGGCTCGGGGTGGGCCGAATCCGGCTTGCAGGACCAGTCGTTGGCGCCCTTGGGCGGAATGTCGAGCACCGAGGCCGAGGCGGGGGCGACGGTGGCGGACACGCCGGTGAGGGTGAGGGCCGCGGTGGCCGCCGCGGCGAGCAGGGCTCTCACTTTCGTGCGCAGACGCATGGGGGGTTCCTTCCGCACAAGGGCTTCGACACAAGGGCTTCGACTTCGACTGCGGCTTCGCTCTGCCGAACCGCGTTCGGCAATACCGACCAGTAGCCGCGATCGTTCCCGCGCGGTAAGGAACCCGTCAAGGGACGGGACCGTCGGAAAAAGTCACATGGGCCGGGGCTTGCCGCCCCGGCCCATGTGCGATTAGCTCATCCGAGCCCTCTGCCGCTCACAAGCGGCTCGGCTTCAGTGCTCGCCCGCGTCCGCGCTGTCCTCCAGGCGCTGGCCGCGCAGCAGGAACCACGCCGCCACCGCCGTCCCCAGCAGCACCACGGCGCCGACGGCGGACGCCAGCCGCAGCCCGTCGACGAAGGCGTGCTGCGCGGAGCTCAGCAGGGCGGACCCGGTGTCGGCCGGCAGCGTCACCGCCGCCTTGACCGCCCCGCCGAGCGACTCGTGCGCGTCCGCGGCGGCGCCGGAGGGCACCCCGGTCGGGACGGTGAAGTCCCGGTAGACGCCGGTGACGATCGAGCCCAGCAGCGCGATGCCGAGCGCGGCACCCAGTTCGTACGCCGTCTCGGAGACGGCCGACGCGGCGCCGGCCTGCTCCTTGGGGACGCTGGAGAGGATGACGTCGGCGGTGACGGTGAACGAGAAGCCAGCGCCGACGCCGACGACCAGCAGGACCGCCCCGAGGAGCGGGTACGACGTGTCGGTCCGCAGGGTGGCGATGACGGCGAGGGCGATGCCGATGGCCGCCAGCCCGCCGCCCACCACCGACCGCACCGACCAGCGGCGGGCCGCCTGCCCGGCCAGCAGGCCGGCCGTCACCGCGCCGATGGCGGCCGGGAGTTCGGCCAGGCCGGCCTCCAGCGGGTCGCGGTCCTGCACCAGCTGGAGGAACTGCGACAGGAAGAACACCATCCCGGACAGGCCCAGCACCGTCAGCAGGTCCGCCAGGACGGCCGCGGAGAACCCCCGGTTGCGGAAGAGGCGCATGTCCAGCAGGGGCGCCGGCAGCCGGAGCTGCCGGCGGACGAACCAGGCCAGGGCGGCCACGCCGACGGCCGCCGCGATGGCGATCTCGGCGCTGATCCCGTGCGTCGCCCCCTCCTTGATCGCGTAGACGACGCCGATGATGCCGGCCATCGACAGCACGACGCTGAGCAGGTCCCAGGGGCCGGGCGACGGGTCGCGCGACTCGGGCAGCAGCTTGATGCCGACGAGCACCAGCACCGCCATCACCGGCAGGTTGATCAGGAAGACCGAACCCCACCAGAAGTTCTCCAGCAGGAACCCGCCGACCACCGGGCCCACGGCCGCGCCCGCCGAGGCCATCGCGCCCCAGATGCCGATGGCGAGGCTGCGTTCGCGCGGGTCGTGGAAGAGGTTGCGGATCAGCGCCAGCGTGGACGGCATCAGGGTCGCGCCGGCGACGCCCAGCAGCGCCCGGGCGGCGATCATCATCTCCGGGCTGGTGGCGTACGCGTTGAGCACGGACACCGCGCCGAACGCGACGGCACCGCTGAGCAGCAGCTTCTTGCGGCCGATGCGGTCGCCCAGGCTGCCCATGGAGACCAGCAGGCCGGCGATGACGAAGGAGTAGACGTCGCCGATCCACAGCAGCTGCGTGCCGGACGGCTTGAGGTCCTCACTGAGGAACGGCGTCGCCAGGCCGAGGACGGTGGCGTCGACGGCCACCAGCAGCACGGCGAGGACGAGGACGGAGAGGGCCAGCCAGCGGCCGCGGTAGGGGGTCTCCCCGGAACCGCGGGCATCCGACGGCTGGGTGATCGTACGCTGGCCGCTCATCGTTCCATCCTCCGTCGCGCGCCGCCGAGCAGCAGCTCGGAGACCATCCTGGTGTGGTCCTTGGCCGCCACCCGGCCGTCGTGGACCGCCCACGCGCCGGTACCGATCAGCCCGTACAGCGCCTCGGTGAGCCAGGCCGCGGAGAGATCGAGGCGGAACGCGCCTTCCTCCTGGCCGCGGGTGAAGAGCCGCTGGACGCGGGTGTCGAGCCGGTTCCAGCCCTCGTTGCAGCCGTTCTCGTACAGCTGGTTCTCGGTGAACAGGAACGCGAGGATGCCCGCCACCGGCTCGGACAGCGCGATCAGCCGGCGCACGGCCTCGGCCGCGTCCCCCTCCTCCGTCCGCGCCTCGTCCAGCGCCCGCTCGAACTGCTCGATCCCCAGGTCCTCCAGCGCCCGGACGAGCGCGTCCCGCCCGGCGAAGTGCCGGTGCAGCGTGGCGCGGCTGATTCCGGCCGCTCTCGCGATCTCGTCCATGGAGGCCGTCGCCTTGCGGGTGAGCAGGGACGCGGCCGCGTTCAGTACGTGCTGTCGGTCGAGCCTTGTCATGAGACGAGGGTAACCCGAATGAGACAGTGGTGTTTCATTCGGGCCGGCGACGTCTCGCGTGTCGCGCTTCGCGCGGTGGGGTGCCCCGGTCCCGCCCCTTCACCGTTTCTTGCGGGGGCGAGCCCCCGCACCCCCGAAGCGCCCTTCGGGCGCTGTCCTCAATCGCCGGACGGGCTGATTCAGCCCGTCCGGCGATTGAGGACAACCGCGCGGAGCGCGGTTTCGGGGGGGCTGGGGGCTTGCCCCCAGGAATCGGCGAAGGGGCGGGACCGGGGCACAGCCCCCGCAGGGGTCACCCCCGCCGCTTCGCGCCCGCCCACTCCCGCTGCACCACCAGATCCGCCTTGACCTCGGCAAGCTGCGCGGCGACCGCCGACGGCGCCGTCCCTCCCCGCCCGCTGCGGGAAGCCAGCGACCCCGAGACATCAAGAACCGTCCGAACCTCCGGCGTCAGATGCGGCGAGATGGCAGCGAACTCCTCGTCCGTCAGACCGTCCAGCTCCACCCCCCGCCCCTCACAAACCTTCACGCACTCCCCCGCCACCTCATGCGCCACCCGGAACGGCACCCCCCGCCGCACCAGCCACTCCGCGATGTCCGTGGCCAGCGAGAACCCGGCCGGAGCCAGCTCCTCCATCCGCTCCCGGTGGACGGTGAGCGTCGCCATCATCCCGGTGAAGGCGGGCAGCAGGATCTCCAGCTGGTCGCAGGAGTCGAAGACCGGCTCCTTGTCCTCCTGGAGGTCACGGTTGTAGGCGAGCGGCAGCGCCTTGAGCGTGGCGAGCAGCCCGGTGAGATTGCCGATCAGCCGCCCGGACTTGCCCCGCGCCAGCTCCGCGATGTCCGGGTTCTTCTTCTGCGGCATGATCGACGACCCGGTCGAGAACGCGTCGTGGAGGGTGACGAAGGAGAACTCCTTCGTGTTCCAGATGATGATCTCCTCGGCGATCCGCGAGAGATCGATCCCGATCATCGCCGTGATGAACGCGAACTCGGCGACGAAGTCGCGGGACGCCGTCCCGTCGATGGAGTTGCCCACCGAGCCGCGCTCGAAGCCGAGGTCGGCGGCGACCGCCTCGGGGTCGAGGCCGAGCGAGGACCCGGCGAGCGCGCCGGAGCCGTACGGGGAGACGGCCGTCCGCTCGTCCCACTGCCGCAGCCGCTCCGCGTCCCGGCCGAGCGCCTGGACGTGGGCGAGGACGTGGTGGGCGAAGAGGACCGGCTGGGCGTGCTGGAGGTGTGTCCGGCCGGGCATCGCCACGTCCTGGTGCGCCTCGGCGAGGCCGACCAGCGCGTCCTGGAGGTCGGTGAGCAGCCCGCCGATGATCCGCGCGTGGTCGCGCAGGTACATCCGGAAGAGGGTGGCGACCTGGTCGTTGCGGGAGCGGCCGGCGCGCAGCTTGCCGCCGAGGTCGGGGCCGAGCCGTTCGAGGAGGCCGCGCTCCAGGGCGGTGTGGACGTCCTCGTCGGCGATGGTGCCGGTGAAGGCGCCGGTGGCGACGTCGGCCTCCAGCCGGTCGAGGCCGTCCAGCATCGCCGCGAGTTCGTCGGCGGTGAGCAGTCCGGCCGTGTGCAGCACGCGGGCGTGGGCGCGGGAACCGGCGATGTCGTAGGGGGCCAGGCGCCAGTCGAAGTGGACGGACGCGGACAGCTTGGCCAGGGCCTCGGCCGGGCCGTCGGCGAAGCGGCCGCCCCAGAGGCGGACATCGTCGGTGGTGCCGGTGCTCACGTGCGTGCTCCTCGTGGGTGGTGGTGGAGGGCGGCCGGCCGCCGTCGGGGTGTCGGGCGGAGGGATACGGCGGCCGGCCGGTCGGTCAGACCAGGTCCCGCTTGGCGGCGATCTTCGACGAGAGGCCGAAGATCTCGATGAAGCCCTTGGAGAGCGACTGGTCGAAGGTGTCACCCGTGTCGTAGGTGGCCAGGTTGAAGTCGTAGAGCGACTTGGCGGACTTCCGGCCGGTGACGACGGCCCGGCCGCCGTGCAGGGTCATCCGGATGTCGCCGCTGACGTGCTCGTTGGCCTCGGTGATGAAGCCGTCCAGCGCCCGCTTGAGCGGGGAGAACCACAGGCCGTCGTAGACGAGCTCGCTCCACCGCTGCTCGACCTGCCGCTTGTAGCGGGCGAGTTCGCGCTCGACGGTGACGTTCTCCAGCTCCTGGTGGGCGGTGATCAGCGCGATGGCGCCGGGCGCCTCGTAGATCTCCCGGGACTTGATGCCCACGAGCCGGTCCTCGACCATGTCGATCCGGCCGATGCCCTGGGCCCCCGCCCGCTCGTTGAGCTGCTGGATCGCCTGGAGGACGGTGACGGGCTTGCCGTCGATCGCGACCGGGACGCCGGCCTCGAAGCTGATGACGACCTCGTCGGCCTCCCGGGGCGTGGCGGGGTTGGCCGTGTAGTCGTAGACGTCCTCGATGGGCGCGTTCCAGATGTCCTCCAGGAAGCCGGTCTCGACGGCCCGGCCGAAGGCGTTCTGGTCGATCGAGTACGGCGACTTCTTGGTGGTGGCGATCGGCAGGCCCTTGGCCTCGCAGAAGGCGATGGCCTTGTCCCGGGTCATGGCGTAGTCCCGGACGGGCGCGATGCACTTCAGGTCCGGCGCGAGCGAGGAGATCCCGGCCTCGAACCGCACCTGGTCGTTGCCCTTGCCGGTGCAGCCGTGGGCGACCGTGGTGGCGCCGTGCTTCTGCGCGGCGGCGACGAGGTGCTTGACGATCGTCGGCCGGGAGAGGGCGGAGACCAGCGGGTACCGGTCCATGTAGAGGGCGTTGGCCTTGATCGCCGGGAGGCAGTACTCCTCGGCGAACTCGTCCTTGGCGTCGGCGACCTCCGCCTCCACCGCACCGCAGGCGAGCGCGCGCTTGCGGATGACGTCCAGGTCCTCGCCGCCCTGGCCGACGTCCACGGCGACGGCGATGACCTCGGCGCCCGTCTCCTCGGCGATCCAGCCGATGGCGACGGAGGTGTCCAGGCCGCCCGAGTAGGCGAGTACGACGCGCTCGGTCACGGGATTCTCCTTACCTTGCATGCGGTGATGGGTATAACTATGCAGTCCTCCGTATGTTTCGTCAATGCCTCGGGAGAGTGAATCCGTCCGGAGCCCGCGTCAGCGGACCGTTCTACGATGCGAGTATCGAGAGGCACCGGTTGGGGAGGCAGACCATGGCCACGCAGACGCAATCACTGCGCGACGCGCGGATCGAGTCCTTGCACAACGCCATCGACCGCGTGTCGTCGGTGATAGAGGGCTTCAAGATCGAAGCGGTGGGGGATCGGGTCATCATGACGCCACAGAGCAGCGTCCAGAGTGAGACGATCGCCGATGTGATCGACGCGGTCAGGGCCGCCCTCGGAAGGAAGCGCGCGTACTCGGACGTCCTCATCAAGTTCCCAGGCGAGCCCGAACGCTGCCCTGATGTGGCCATCCTCGAAGCAGGTGCAAAGGAGCAGTACTCCTACGAAGACCTGCTGGCCGCCATCGAAGTCGTCTCTTCGAAGTACGACAAGAACGACTACGTGGTCAAAACGGAACAGTACGCACGCTTCAACGTTCCCATCTACCTGATCATCGACCCCTTCCGGGGTGAGTGCGATCTGCTGACGCGCCCCCTCGACGGCACCTACGCCACCCGCGATCTGTTCAAGTACGGCGACCTCATCACTCTCCACCTCGCCGACGGAAGCGCCGTCGCCCTCCCCACGGACACTTTCGACCGCAGGAAGTAGCCGAAGCCCGGCCGCCTCCACCGCCACAGCTACGATCGCCGTGCCCACGACGATCCGCTGAATGGCACCTCCATGAACCGCGAATACGGCCTGACCCACGCGACCCTCCGGGCCGCCCGCGCCGGGGAGGGCGTGCCCTTCGACGGCGCCGATCCGGCGGCGTGGATCGACCTGGACTACGGGACGCGCGAGCACCTGCTCTGGGAGAACCCGCCCGTCGGCTGGCTGCGGAGTGGGGAGCCGGCGCCCGGGGGTGCGGCGGTGGCGGTCGCGCTGTGTCATCCCGACGGGCGGGTGCGGGAGGCGGGGCTGCGGCGGGCGGAGGCGGAGCGGTTTCCGGCGCTGGTGGTGCTGCGGTGTGCGGACTGGGTGGGGCCGGTGCGCGAGGAGGCGCGGCGGGTGCTGGCCGGGTTGCTGCCCGGCGCCGCGCCGGACACCGTGGCGGTGGTCGCGGCGGTCGCGCTGCGCGCGGCCGTCCGGCAGCGCGGGGACTTCGCCCACGACCTCGTCATGACGTTCGTCCGGAGCCCCGAGCGGATCGACGCGCTGCTCGCCTCCCCCGACCGGGGAGCGCGCCGGCTGGGCCACCGGGTGGCGATCGAGGAGGAGTACCTGCCCGCCGCCGGGCTGGCGCGCGCCGCGGCGACGGATCCGGACGTCGTCGTCCAGGACCTGTGCGCGAACGCCGCGCTCGCCCGCACCCGGGACGGGGACCACGGCGACGTCCTGCGCCCGCTGCTGGCCTCCCGGCAGCCGCGCGTACGCGCCGCCGGGGTGACGGCGCTCAGGCGGTCCGGCGAGACCGAGGAGGCGGCCCGTTTCCTCGTCGACCGCTCCGGGCTGGTGCGCGCCTGCGCCCGCTGGGTGCTGCGGCAGCACGGCATCGACCCGCTGCCGCTGTACCGGGCCGCCTGCGCCGGTCCCGACGTCCGCCCCGGCGCGCCCGCCGGGCTGGGCGAGAGCGGGACGCGGGCGGACGCGCCGCTGCTGTGGCCGCTGACCGGCCACCCGCACCCGGCCGTGCGGGCGAAGGCCGTCGGCGCCCTGCGGACGCTGGACGCGGGCGAGCCCGGGCGGCTGGAGCCGCTGCTGGACGACCCGTCGGTCTCCGTCGTGCGCGAGGCGACCACCGCGCTCGTCCCCGTCGCCGCGCGGCTCTCGGAGGACCGGCTGTACGCGCGGCTGGCGGGCGACCGGCCCCGGCACGTCCGCGTCTCCGCCTTCCGGCTGCTGTCCGCCCACCGCCCGACCGCCCAGCTGCGCTGCTTCCTGCGGCTGGCGGACGACGAGGAGCCCGTCCTGCGCGAGCGGGCCCTGACCGCGCTCGCCGGCTGGGGCCCCGCCGACGGTGCGGCGGCCTACCGGGCGCTTCCCGGGCCCCGCCGCGCCGAGCTGGACGCGCTGTTGGAGCGGGCCGCGGGCCGGCCGGACGGCCGGGAGGCCGCCCGGGTGCGCTGGTTCCTGGCCGCCTCCCGCTGACCCTGGAGCCGGCCCCGGAGCGCCCCCGCCCACCCCGGATTTGGATCACGGCGCGGAACAGGATATTTTCTTTCTGCACGCCCCACCGGGACGATAACCGGAGGGAACGGGCGAACGGGACGTGGCGCAGCTTGGTAGCGCACTTGACTGGGGGTCAAGGGGTCGTGGGTTCAAATCCCGCCGTCCCGACACGTCGGGCAACCGCCTGATCCGGAATCTTCGAGCTTCCGGGTCGGGCGGTTTCTCGTATGTCCGCTTCTCGTATGTCCGCTTCTCGTATGTCCGCTCCTCGTATGTCCGCGCACGGATTGCCGCGCACTGATTGCCCGCGCACGGACTGCCCGCGCACCGATCCGGCGGCACTGACTCCGCTTCCGGCCGCAGACCCGGAGTAACCCTGACCTTTGGTCAAGTAACACACATTCTCTGCTGCGGCCCCTTACGCCCGTCGCCTATGCTGCCCACGCATGTGAGACGCGTGTCAGGGGGAGGGGCGTCGTCGCAGATGGGAAACGGCCTGGAAGAGAACGCCGGGCGGGACGACGACGTCCGGCACCGGGAGACCCCGGGGCCGCCGACGCCCTGGCTCGCGCAGACGCTCTTCGTCGCCACGCTCGCCTCCCTGGCGAGCATGTGCGTGATCAACGTCGCCCAGGTGGCCGGCGGGGGCGAGCTGATCGGTGCGGGAGCGATGGTCGCCGTCATCTGCCTGCTCCAGTACGCCCATTCCTCCGCCCGGACCAGGGACCGGCTGGGGCGGCGCACCTACCTGACGCTGGCCGCCCAGGCGGCGTTGACGTTCCTGCCGTTCACGTTCCTGGGGTTCTCCTGGATGTCGATCACCGGCCTCTTCGCGGGCTCGGTCCTCGTGGTGCTGCCGCCCCGGGCGGCCTGGACGGTGTTCGGCCTGCTGGGGCCGGTGTTCCTGGCCATCGGATTCCACTACGGCCACGGGTGGACGGAGAGCGTCTACTTCGCCGAGTCCGCGGAAGGCTTCGGATTCGTCGTCTTCGGCCTCTCGCACCTCTCGAAGCTCATCCGCGACCTCCGCGACGCCCGGACCGAGCTGGCCAGGGCGGCCGTGACCAAGGAACGGCTGGCCTTCGCCCGTGACGTCAACGAGCTGCTCGGCAGCAGCCTCTCCTCCATCACGCTCAAGAGCGAACTCGTCCGCCGCCTCATCCCCACCCGCCCCGACCGGGCCGTGGACGAGGTCGCCGGGGTGCTGGCCGTCTCCCGCCAGGCGCTCTCCAACGTCCGCGCCGTCGCCAAGGGCTACCGCGACATGTCGCTGCGCCAGGAGATCGTCTCCGCGCGGGAGGTGCTGAGCGCCGCGGACGTCAGGGTGCGGATCCGCGTCACGGTCGGGACCGTCGACCGCCGGACGGAGACCGCCCTCGCGGCGGTCGTGCGCGAGGCCGTCACCAACGTCCTGCGCCACAGCCGGGCGACCGCCTGCGAGATCACCGCCGCCGCCACCGGCCACGGCATGATCCGCCTGTCGGTGGTCAACGACGGCGCCGCGTCCGGCTCCCCCGCTCCTTCCCCGCCGGACACCGGCACCGGTCTGAGCACCGGTCTGAGCACCGGTCTGAGCACCGGTCTGAGCACCGGTCTGAGCACCGGTCTGAGCACCGGTCTGAGCACCGGTCTGAGCAGCCTCGCCTCCCGGCTCGGCGCCCTCGGCGGCCGCCTGACGTCGGACCGTACCGCCGACGGACGGTTCCGCCTGGTCGCCGAGGTGCCCGCCGAACACGCGGAAGCACCCGCCGCCCACCGGCCGACGCACGGCCGCGACGGCCTCTTCCCCGCGCCCGCGTCCCGGACGGCTTTCGGCATCTCCGTCGCCGTGCTGCTGAACTACATGGTGATCATCAGCACGAACATCCTGCGCGAGAACCTGTCCACCACCGCCACCCTGGCTTCCCTCACCGGCCTGGCCGTGAGCGCGGCGATCCAGTGCGTCCACTTCTGCCCGCGCACCCGCCGGCGGCTGGGCCGTCGCGCGTACGCCACCCTGGCCGTCCAGGGCGTGCTGGCCTACCTGCCGATCGTCACCCTCGGGCACTGGTGGGGGTCCATGGCCGGCTTCTTCTGCGGCTCGCTCCTGCTGCTCCTGCCCTCCCGGCCGGCCGCTTGGGTGCTGTACTGGGCGGTGGGCCTGAGCATGCCCGTCTCCGCCTGCCTCGGCGGACGGGACGGCTCGTGCAGCTACTACTACGGCCAGTCCACGCTGCTCTGCGGCATCGTCGTCTACGGGATCGCCCACTTCTACGACGTCATATGGCAGTTGCACCGCACCCGCGACGAACTCGCCCGCGCCGCCGTCGCCCGGGAGCGCCTGCGCTTCGCGCGCGACCTGCATGACCTGCTCGGCTACAGCCTCTCCTCCATCACGCTCAAGAGCGAACTCGTCCGCCGCCTCGTCCCCGTCCGGCCGGAGCAGGCGATGCGGGAGGCCGACGAGGTGCTGGCCGTCGCGCGGCAGTCGCTCGCCGACGTCCGGACGGTCGTCAGCGGCTACCGGGACCTGTGCCTGGAGGACGAGATCGCGTCCGCGCGCTCGGTGCTGCGCTCCGCCGGGATCGCCCTGTACGTCGAGTGCGCGCCCTGCGCCGTCGGGCCGGAGGCGGACACCGTGCTCGCCACGGTGCTCCGCGAGGCGGTCACCAACCTTCTGCGCCACAGCAGGGCGCGGCACTGCACGCTCTCCGTGACCCGGACGCCCACCGGGAACGTCCGGCTCACCCTCCGCAACGACGGCGCCGACCCCGTCCACCGCGACGTCTCGCCCGACGGCGGAAGCGGAATCGGCAATCTGACGGTCCGTCTGGAGGCCATCGGCGGGCGGCTGCTGTGCGAGCAGGGGCAGAACGGAACGTTCCGGTTGACCGCCGAGGCGCCCTCCCGGTGTACCGGGACGCCCGCCGGGTCCCTGACCACGGCGAACGAACACGGTGCCCCGGTGGCGCGTTGATAAGATCGCGGACCTCGCGGGATCCCACAGGACGCCGGTCCCGCGGCACGCACGCACCATGCGAGGGCAGCCCGTGATACGGATACTTCTGGCCGAGGACATGCACATGGTCCGCGGAGCCCTCGTGGCCCTGCTCGACCTCGAACCGGACATCGAGGTCGTGTGCCAGCTGGAGCGCGGGGACGAGATCGTCGAGGCGGCGCTTCGGCACCGGCCCGAGGTGGCGGTCATCGACATCGACCTGCCGGGGACCGACGGGCTCACCGCCGCCGCCGAGTTGCGGGAGCGGCTCCCGGAGTGCCGCACGCTCATCCTCACCAACCTCGGCCGTCCCGGCACCCTGCGCCGGGCGCTGGCCGCGCACGTCTCCGGTTACCTGCTCAAGGACGCGCCGCCGGACGAACTGGCCGCCGCCATCCGCCGGGTGGCCGCCGGACAGCGTGCCATCGACCCCGAACTGGCCCTCGCCGCCTGGTGCGGTGCCGAGAGCCCGCTGACCGCCCGCGAGACCGAGGTGCTGTGCCTGGCCGCGGAGGGCGCGGAGGCCGGGGAGATCGCCTCGCGGCTCCACCTCTCCGCCGGGACCGTCCGCAACTACCTGACGACCGTCGTCACCAAGCTCAACGCCCGCAACCGGGTGGACGCCATCCGAATCGCGCGGGACTCGGGCTGGCTGACGTAGGCGGCCGCCCCGGCACACCTTCGATGCGTCGGGAGCCCCGACGTGCCGGAGGCCCCGCGTGCACGGCCCGCCCTGAACTCGGGCCGTGCACGCGGGGCGGTCCCCGGTGCGCGGAAGACGCCTGTTACTTGAACAGGCGGTCGGCTTACTTGAACAGGCGGTCGGCGCTGGTCGCCATGCGGTGCGTGCCGCTGTGGCGGTTCACCCAGTCGCGGATGAGGTTGACGGCGTTGGCGCACTGCCAGCCGTTGTCGTACTCGTGCTCACCGGTGTAGTGGCCGTAGCCCGCGATGATGCCGTCCACCCGCGCGTCGCCCAGCAGCTTGTCGACGTACCACGGGTCGTTGTACGTGGTCGTCCAGGAGAGCGTGGCCGCGAGCCGGCCGGCGGCGCGGTCCGCGGCGCCCTTCTTCAGCTCGGCACAGGTGTTGTAGGAGGGTTCCGTGCAGTTGCCGAAGCCGTTGGGGATGTTGGTGTCGCCGTAGTCCATCACGCGGCGGCCGTTCGGGAAGCCGGCACCGGACCGGTTGAAGGCGTCGAGGACCTTGTCGCGGGACCCGGTCGTCGTGATGCCCTCCAGCCTGCCGAGCTTTCCCTCCAGGCTCTTCCAGCCCCGGCCGCCGACGTCCGGGTCGCTGCCGCCGTGGTACTCGTAGAAGCCGTAGAGCACCTGGATCCCGGCGTTCGTCAGCCGCTGCGCCTTGTCGCGCAGCCCGGCGACGCTGCACGTGCGGTTGGGCGCCTCACCGCAGTAGTTGGGGTCCTTGATGTCCAGCCAGACGAGCGCCAGCCTGCGCCCGTTGTTGGCGTTGGAGAGGATGCGGTCGATCATGCTGTCGAAGCTGGGGCCGCGGCGGTTCTCGCCGGCCGAGGAGCAGTCGTGGTAGGCGCGCCATTCGTTCGGGTTCCACCAGGCGCAGACGTCGATCTCGATGGCGTTGGCGCCGTGGTTGAGCGCGGCGTCCACGCCCTCCACGGTGTCGACGCGGTGCGCGATCGCGTAGATGGCCTGGCGCTGGTCGGCCGCCGCGGCCGGGGTCGTACCGAGCAGGGCGGCGCCGATGATCCCGCAGAGGGCGGTCAGCAGGGCAAGTAAGGTGCGGGGGCGCGCGGGGCGCCGGAGGTGGGTGGTCAAGGATGAGCTCCCTCGGGGACGCGTGGGTGCCGTGAGCACATGGACCACCCGAGTCTGCGGGGGAACACGTTCCGACCGCCACGCCGACCGCCTGTTTCGGGACACCGGAACGCGGACGGGGCTCCGGCCAGGGACGACGCGAGCCTCCTGGAACGCCCGGCCGGGACGCCCCCGCCCTCACCTCGTCCCGTGTGCGGCCTGTCACCCGTGTGCGGCCTGTCACCCGCGTACGGCCGGTCATCCCGCGTGCAGCCTGCGCCGCTCCCGCTCCCCCGCCGGGGCGAGCATCCCCGCCGCCGCCAGGTAGGACAGGACCTCCCGGGTCACCTCCCGCGGCAGCGGCAGCCCGGCGGACGCCGCCCGGGGCGTGACCGGCCAGGCCAGCATGCCGAGCACCCACACGGCCTCCGGCCGGTGCAGCACCACGCGGTGCCGGGCCTCGGCGCGTTCCAGGGTGAACCCCGAGCGCCAGGGCGTCAGTACGGTGTCGGCCGGCAGGCGTACGGGGGTCTCCTCCGGCAGCGGAGCCGGCGCGAACGAGGCGTTCCGGGTCATCGGGGAGACCGACAGCAAGGGGCCCTTGAGATCGTCCACCCCGAGCGTCCGGACGATCAGGTGGGACAGCCTGCCCACCGCCCGCATCATGACCACCCGGCCCGGGTCGGGACCGTCGCCCCGGCGCCGCCCTGTCGTCCGACCGGAGCCGGCCGGGCTCCCGGGACCGCCGCCCCGCTTCCCCGCCGCCGTCTCGACGTTCGCCAGCAGGACCGGCCCCAGCTCCATCCGCCGCAGCGCCTCGCGCACCGCGGGCACCGGCCGGTCGATCCACTCCGCCCCCCAGCGGCCCTTGACCACCATCGCACCGTCCGCCCGGTGCTCGACGACCACGTCCTCGCTCAGCGACCACAGGTGCAGGACGCGGTGTCCGGTGCCGATCTGCATCCTCGCCCTTCCCCCCCCCGGCTCCCCCCGCCCCCCCCGCCGCGCTCTGCCGCTCAGTAACTCTGTCGCCTGTCGCTCAGTCGCTCAGTATGCAATCGGCCGCCCATCAGGTGACAGCCATTCGCTCATTCCCCCGGTGTGAAGATTTCACATGCCGCGGCATCCCGTTCCCACAGCTCCGGATCCGCCCTCGCACCCGTCGGCCTGCGGGGCCAGTGGGGACACTGGGTCAACAGGGACACGGTGTCAGCAGGGACACGGCGTGGGCGACGGACGCGAGGGTCGCGTGCCGGTGCCAGCCGCCGAACGACCGCCCGGTGAAGTCCCGGATGCCCACCGCGTCGGCGATCGCGGTGAAGTCGCGGTCCACCCGGCCGAGCAGTCCGCTCAGCCGGACGAGCGCGGCCGGCGCCACGTTCACCAGGTCCGTCAGCCACAGCTCGGCCGGCCAGGGGTCCGCGTGCTCCCCCATGCCCACCAGCAGCATCTCCCGCAGCCTCCCCCGGCCCGCGCCCCCGCTCCCCTGCGGCACCGGCAGCCCCACCCGCACCCCCGCCGTCAGCGACGTGCCGAGCGCGTCCGTGTCCGGGTCGTGTCGCCAGATCACCGGCCGGCGCAACTCCCGCGCCCCCGCCATCACCAGCGACGCCGGCACCAGCCGCGTCTCCCGCCCGGTCAGCGGCGACTCCGACACCGCCAGCGGCAGCGCGCCGCTCACCCGCGCCAGCACGGGCACCCCGCACGCGCGCAGCCGGTGCAGCGCCCCCAGCGCGTCCGGTTCCCGCGCGTCCAGCACCAGTGGCCGCACCGGCAGTCCCCAGTCCCGCATCATCCCGGCGTACGCCTCCACCGCGCACTCCCCCGGCGTCTCCGGCCGCACGGCGTCCGGGATCGCCGCCTGCCCGCGCCGCACCGGGTCCCCCAGCCACGTCTCCGACAGCAGCAGCCGCCAGTTGACCGGCGCGCTGCGGTACGCCGACGCCGCCCACACCCCCACCGCCTGCTGGGCGTTGAGCACCTGCCCCGCCTCCGGGAGGAACCGGCGCTCGACCCCGACCGAGTTCTCCCCCGCCTTCGGTATCACCATCGGCCGCACCACCCACGCCTGCGGCGCCAGCGCCCGGACGAGGTGGTGCGCCAGCGCCTGCCGCATCGGCCGCCAGTCCCACGGCGAGCTGGACACGAAGTGGTGCAGGCTCTGCTCCGGCGCCGCTCCCCCGGCCAGCCCCGCGATGTTGCGGATCGACTTCCGCCCCCGCGCCCGCAGCAGTCCGCGCAGGTACGCCTCCCCGTGCCGTCGCTGGTCGCTGCGCGCGAGCGTCGCCAGCGCGACGCCGCACAGTTCCGCCAGGACGTCGTCCTGCGTGCGCCGCGCCCGCTCCCGTTCCCGCGTTCCGGCGGACGTCGCGACGGGCCGCGCGGCCCGCTCCGTACGAGGTCTCACGGCAACGGCAGCACCACTCATGGGGATCCCTCACATCCGCTGTACGAACACCCGCCCGGGATCTCCCCGGTGATGGTGTCGACGGTCCCAGGTAAGGGGACCGGCTCGGCAGTGAGCCGGGCATGAGTTGAGGGATGAATGCGGGCAGGCCCCGGGTATGTGTTTTTCATACCCGGGGCTCGGTCGGCGTCTCGTCACGCGTGTGCCACGCGAAGGTGCACCCCCATCGCCTCGGTCAGCTCCACCGCCGTCTTGAGGTCCGCCGACGCCAGCGCGAGGCTGCGCCTCCGCTTGATGTCCCGGCACTCCGCGCACCGCGACGGCCGGTACACCCGCCACGCGTCCTGGTCCGTCGCCGGCCGCACGTCACACGGCAGCGCCTCCCACGCGTCCCCTCCCGTCGGCGGCCGCAGCCGCACCCTCCCCTCACCGGTCCCGGTGACCTCCCCGACACGCTCGCGCCGCGCGTCGACCACCAACTCGCCCACGGCGGGCGTCCGCTGGTGCTCTGGGCTCGGTGGCTTGTCCATGCTGGTGTTCCTCTCGCGGGATCTTGCGATTCGATTCCCAGCATCACCGCGCAGCGGTACCGTGACCAGGAGTAACTGCTGTAGGAAGGCCGCTCCCGTTGCAGGGATTCCGGCTTCAACGGAGGGGCGAACAACCGTGCCCGCACCCAAGCGGATCGAACCCACGAATCTGAACGAATGGTTCGGCGAGAAGATCCGTCTGCTACGGAAGGCGCGAGGCTGGACGCAGATCCAGCTGGGCGACGTGGTACGGCTCTCAGGGAGCCGGATCGCGCAGTTCGAACGGGCGGAGGATGTGCCGCCCAGGGACATCACCGTGCTGCTGGACAGGGAACTCCGGGCGGGGAATCTCCTGCTGGAGCTGCACCCGTTCCTCAAGCGTCCCCCACACAAGAAGTGGTTCGACGACATCTCCGAGATCGAGGCGGAGGCGCAGAAGATCCAGACGTACTCGTTCGTCATTCCGGGGCTGCTCCAGACCCGGGAGTACGCCCGAGCCATCCTCGCCGCCGGAACGCCCTTCTACGACGGAGATCTTGAGGACAAGGTCGAGACACGAATGGCCCGACAGGCGGTCCTCGACAGCCCCAGACGCCCCTGGCTTCGGTGCGTCGTGGACGAGTCCGCCTTCTACCGACGCGTTTGTCCGCCCGACGTCATGCGCGACCAACTTCTCCACCTGCTGAAGCTCATGGAGCGGCCTCGCGTCAGCCTGCAGGTCCTGCCGTTCGACGACCACGCCATGGTGGTCTCCGTACTCAGCTCGTGCACCCTCTGGACGCTGGCCGACGGGCGCACCGTGGTACACAGGCAAGGGATTGACGAGGGCGAGTTCATCACTGACCCTCACATGGTCACGCTGCTGGTCAACCTTTACGATCAGCTGCACACCACCGCCCTGAACAACGAGGCGTCCAAGGCCCTCATCCACAAGGTACTTGAGGAAAGATACCCATGATCTGGCGCAAGAGCTCGTACAGCGTCGGGGACCCGAACGAATGCGTCGAGGTGGCCGTCGACCCCGCCACCCACATACACATACGCGACAGCAAGCGAACCGCCGCCCCTGCCCCGACCCTCACCACGCACCCCGCCGCGTGGGCCGCGTTCCTTTCCTCCCTCAAAACGGGTGGCCCGCTCCCCTGACCGCCTTCTATGGTGGCGCGATGGCAACGATCAGGCAGGTCCAGGTCACCTTCGACTGCGCGGAACCGGAGCGCGTCGCCCGCTTCTGGTGTGAGGTGCTGGGGTACGTCATCACACTTCCGGAGGACGGTAAGGGTGCGTGGGCCGTGGGCGCCGACCCCTCGGGGGTGGGCCCGCGCCTGTACTTCCAGCGCGTTCCCGAGGGGAAGGTCGTGAAGAACCGGGTGCACCTGGACGTACGGGTCGGCACCGGCCTCGTCGGCGAGGAGCGTCTGGCCGCGCTGGAGGCCGAGTGCACACGGCTGGTCGCGCTGGGCGCGGTCCGCGGGCGGCTGCTGCTGGCCGACGAGGAGAACGAGTCGTGCCAGGTGATGCAGGACGTCGAGGGCAACGAGTTCTGCCTCGACTGAAGACGGGAACCGGCCGGTGACCGCCCACTGCTGCGAGACGATGACGCGTCAGCCACATCGACTTCTGCCCGTGGTGCGGGCGGTGCCTGCCCGCGTCGCAGCGGGACCGGTGGTCCGACGATCTGGAGGCCCGCGGTATCGACCTCTGGCAGGACGATACGTACCCGCCGAGTCCGAGGACGACGGCCGGTTCCGGCAGCGGCGGACGGCCGAGGCATGAGCCGGCCGCTCCTGTTCCTGGACGTGGACGGGCCGCTCAACCCGTACGCGGCGCAGCCGGAGCGCCGCCCCGACGGCTACACCACGCTCAGGGTTCCCCGGAGGGAACCGTCACTCAGCCGGCGCCCCCTGCGCGTCTGGCTCAACCCGGCGCACGGGCAGGCCCTGCTCCGGCTCGGCTACGAGCTGTGCTGGGCGACGACGTGGATGGCGGACGCCAACCGCTGGATCGCTCCAGTGCTCGGCCTCCCCGACCTCCCGTTCGTCGACTTCGGCGAGGCCCTGTTCCGGGAGCGGCCCGACGGGGTCCACTGGAAGACCGCGCCGCTGGTGGAGTACGCCGCCGGCCGCCCCTTCGCGTGGGTCGACGACGAGCAGAGCGGCGCGGACGCGGCGTATGTTGCCGCGCACCACCCCGGCCCCCGGCTCCTGCATCACGTCAACCCCCGGATCGGTCTCCGGGACGCCGACTTCCGGTCCCTTGCGGACTTCGCCCGCTCACCGATCGTCTCGCGCCCCGCGGACTGAGCCCGCCCGACCCGCCGCCCCTCCCCTCATCCCTCCGCGGCGACGTCGCCGAGCCGGATGCTGAGCTGGACCCCCAGCTCCCTGAATTCCAGGGCACGCGCCACGCGCTGCGACGGGCGCGTCCGTGCCCGCCACTGCGGTAGCCACCCGGCGTCCAGCGCATGCGCCACCGCCGCGGAGGCCACCGTTCGCGCCAGCCCCCGGCCACGGCGGTCCGGCGCGACCAGCACGCTGAGGTGGGCCACCGACCGCGGCCACGCGCGAAAGCCGGCCGCGGCGATCACGTCGTCACCGTCGCGCAGGACGCACGCGGGAGAGGTGATGTCCGCCAAGCCGCTTTCCTCGGCATCCGCTTCGCCGGTACGAGCCAGAAGCGTCGACAGCCAGTCGCCGCGTGGCATCACCTCGACTGTGGTGCCCTCGTGCCGGGGGCGGAAGTCGGCCGGGTCGAGATAGGAGAGGGAGGCGGGTCCCAGGACGTCGAGGACGGGGAGGACGCGGTGCAGGCGGTCCGGGTCGACGAGTTCCTCAGGCGGTAGCTTCCGCGCCGCGCCGGCCATCAGCTCCGCATCCCGCTCGTTCGGCACGGTGGCGATGCCGGCGTCGCCGAGCACCACGATCCCCGTCCACGACGGCGGGCACAGCCGTGAGCGCGGGGAGAGGGCCACGCGCACGCGGGCAGCGGAGGGGAACCGTACGGGTGCGGAGGCCAGTTCGGTCCACAGGTCCCGGGCGCGGAGGGCGGCGGCAGTCATGGCCGTATCCTCGCCCACGGTTCGGGGAGCGCCGAAGCGTCCGGCCCGTACCGTACGGAGACCCGCGCGGGAGGGGCCCGCGCCGATGCCGATGGCGCCGGAGGCGACCGTGCCGGAGACGGAACACCTGAAGCAGCAGCTCGCCGAGCGGTTTCGCGAGGTCAACGGTGAGCATCCGATGACCGCCGCCGACGACGCCTACGTCAGCGCCCAGTTCGTCGTCCTGGAGGACCTGTGCGCGGCGCACGGCCGGGATACCGACGCCGTTCGTCGGCTGATGCTCGGGGGACGGCTGCCGCTGCCGGGGTATCTGAGGTCCGACGGGGCCGAGATGGTGCCGGCGGACCTGTTCGCGCTCGCCGACGAGGCCGGTGGGGTGGAGCTGCTCGAAGGGTGGTTCACCGGGCACTGGGCCGATCCGGCGGCCGGGGAGGCGGAGTGGAACGCGTACCTCAGCGGACGGTACGTGTGTCTGCACTCGGTCACCCCGGCCACCATCCGGCGCAAGGACGAACTGACGGCCGCGATACGCGCCGCGACCGAGGAGCCGGACGCCGGTTCCGCGCGGTGGGCCGCGCGGCTGCACGCCCTGGTCGACGAACTCGACGTGCTGGAACCGGCGTTCACCGCCTACGACCGTCTCCGCTTCGGCGGTCCCACCTCCCGGGACACCTGCGTCGACGCCGTGCGGGCGCGCTTCCCCCGCCGGTCGTCGTACGCACCGCCGCAGCGCGCCTGAGCCGGGCGCGCTCCGGATCTCCGCGTCCCACGCCCCGCCTACGGGGGATCGCGACGCACCGAGGCGATCGGCAGACTGGGGACGCTGCGGGCCCGCGGATGCGCGGGCCCTGAAACGGAGGTTGGACATGGGCAAGGTGCAGGCGATGAGAACGAAGCTCTCCGCACTCCTCGTGGCGGTGGCCGCCACAGGCGTCGCGGCGGCCCCGGTCTCCACGGCTCACGCGGCCGACGGGTACGACCGGTGTCCCGCCGGCTCCTACTGCATGTTCTCGGGCCTCGACGGGACCGGCGACATGATCAGGCTCAGCGCGAACACCCCGGACCTCGGGGCGCTCGGCATGGACAACCGCGCCAAGTCGGACTGGAACCGCACGGCGTCGACCATCTACCTCTGGTCGGACTCAAACTACTCCGGCTGCACGGCCACGACTTCCTCGGGGCCGACCGGCAAGGGCAACTTCTTCCCCGCCCACCGGGACTTCTTCAGCTCGGTGCAGTTCGACGGGCCGGGCGGACCGAGCTGCGGTACGCCGCCCGGGGAGGACGGCTGAGCGCGTGCCGGGCCGCGCGGCCGCCGCATGCTCCGGGCGGTGAACCCGAACCGTCGTAAGCGGCGTTCACCGACTCGGGACGTCTCAGGTTCTTGTGGCCCCACAGCCCGGGGCACCCGCGTCGGCGTCGTCCGCGCGCGCCTTCCTCGCCGGTACCCCGGGCCGTCCGTCTCGGGCAGGGCGAGGAGGGCGTCCAGGGTGGTCCGCCATTCCTGGATCGCTTTCTCGACCAGCGGGCCGACGGAGGACTCGAAGATCCCGTCGACCGGCTCGCCGGCTCGCCGGCCCGCATCGCCCGGCGGAGTTCGGCGCGGACCGGGTGTCGGCGGCGGAACGGGGCCGGTCGCCGCAGCCGGCGGTGTCGATGGCGGCCACCGCGTAGTCGGCCACCCCCTTGCCGGTCACCGCGTAGTCGGCCGCCGCTATGTGCCGGGCCCGGGCCACCAGCCGTGGGTCCGCCTTGGGCAGACCGTTGTCGTGGGCGATGAGGATCAGCGGGACCGGTGTGGCGGACGGGGCGTCCACAGGCGGCCGGGGATCTCGCCGAGGGTGAACTCGCCACAAGGGGGGCGCTGTGGCCCGCCAACGGGGTTTCCGGTGCGGCTGGGTTCTCCGGTGCCGCCGGGTTCTCCGGTGCCGCCGGGTTCTCCGGTGCGGCCGGAACAGGGGCCACCGCTCCCCCGTGGCGGTGGCCCCGTCCTGGCTCAGCACAGCCGCGTCGCGGTGTATTCCTCGATGGCGGCCCGCTGGTACGCGGCCAGGCCGGGCGCGATCGACTCGTACACCGTGCGCCAGTGCTCGTTCTCTTCGCAGCAGCGCCCGATCGCGCGGTATTCCGCGGCGGTGGCCGCCCGGCTCAGGGCCAGGGTCCGGTACTGGGTGTCGATCGCGTCCTGCACCACGCCGGCGTCGGCGGGCAGGCCGGCGGCCAGCAGCTCGGCCAGCCGGACCATCTGCGCGGTGCGCTCGCGCCCGTCGGCCTCGCGGTCGGCCCCGCTCAGCGCCGAGGTGCGCCGCTCGACGGCTTCGGCCAGCTCCGGGAAGCCGGGCAGGACCCGCATGCACTGGGCGGACCGGATGCCGTCGAACAGGTTCTCCGGCCGACTGATGCTGACGCTGGTACTGGTACTGGTACTGGGGCCGGTGCTGGCGCTGATGCTGCTCATGTCTGTGCCGTCCTTTCCGAACTGTTCCAGTTCGGTGATCGTGCGGGCGACGGTGGCGGCGAGGGCGTCGATGCGGTCGCGTTCGGCGAGGAGGCGGCGGTGGTGGCCCCGCAGGGCCTCCAGTTCGTCGACGTGCGCGGCGAGGATCCGGCCGATCTCCGGCAGCCCGAGGCCCAGCGCCCGCAGCACGAGGACCTGCTGCAACCGCAGCAACTCTCTTTCCCCGTAGTAGCGGTGGCCGTTGACCCCGGTCCGTGCCGGCGGCAGCAGGCCGATCTCGTCGTAGTGCCGAAGCGTCCGGGCCGTCACCCCCGACATCCGGGCGACCTCCGCGATCGGCCAGGCCATCGCCGCCTCCCTCGCAGGTGCTTCACCTTCACCCGGCCGGATTTTCCGGCCTGTTCACGACGGTAGAGGCTTCCGCTGCGGCAACTTCAAGCCCGTCAGGACGGCGGGGCGGGCGGGGGCCGGTCACCTGCGGCGGGCCGTGGCGGAGGGCAGTTCGGCGAAGCGGGCGCGGTACTCGGCGGCGAAGCGGCCGAGGTGGGTGACGCCCCAGCGGTAGGCGATCGTGCCGACGGGGTCGCCGGAGGCACCGGAGGCACCGGAGGCACCGGAGGCGAGGATGTCCTCGCGGATCCGGTCGAGGCGCAGGGCGCGGACGTAGGCCATGGGCGAGAGGCCGAGCCGGACGCGGAACGCGGAGCTGAGGGTCCGCGGGCTGCAACCGGCCGCGTCGGCGATGCCGCCGAGGCTGAGGGGCTCGGCGAGGTTCGCGTCGATGTACGCGAGGGCTGCCCGCAGGGGGCGCGGGTGGCCGGGTCGCGGGGCGTCCTCGCGCAGCTCGGCGGTGTGCGAGTGCGGCTGGGCCAGGAGCAGGGCGGTGACGAGGCAGCGCAGCTGGCCGCGGCGGAGTTCGGCGCGGCGGAACAGGGGGTTCGCCGAGTCGATCTGTTCGAGGAGGGAGCGGACGAGCAGCCAAACCGCCCGTCCCTCGGGCCCGGCCAGGTCGAGGGTGGGGGCGAAGCGTACGGTGGACGCCGGCGGATGCCCGGTCAGGGTGGCGAACTCCCGTTCCACCAGGGCGGCGTCGAGCCGCAGGCCCAGGAACCGCGTCCGCCGGCCGGGCAGGGGCCGCAGCTCCTGGGCGTCCCCCGGGTTGGCGACCCCCGCCGTCACCTCGTCGAGCGTCGCCCGCCGGCCGCCGCACGACGTCGAGAGGGCGCCGGAGAGACCGACGTTGACGAAGTACGAGCCGCCGCGGACGCCGCCCTCGGCCGGGGTGACGCGGACGTCGAGCGGCGAGACGAAGTAGCCCACCGCGAAGCCGGGAGCGGCGACACCGCGCAGTTCGTGGTCGCCGCCGCGCGGTGTGTCCATTGGCTCCAGGCCCACTGGCTCCAGGGCCATTGGCTCCAGGGGCGAGGTGGCGATGGAGCCGCCGAAGAGGCGGGTGGCGGCGTCGAGCAGGTCTGCGGGGTTCCGCGACCTGGTGATGAGGTGGTCGCGCAGCGGCGTCGGCATGACGGTGGGGTCGCCTTCCTCGGGGTCCGATGTGGACTCCGCGATTCTCCGCTCACATCGGCGGGGCCGTGAACAGCCCCGGATCGACGTCGTTGTGGGACTTGGCCGAGATGAACTCGTCCATGTCCTCCGCCGTGCCCCACTGATCCGCGGTGGCGGGGTCGCGCAGGTCGTACACGTGCGGGTGCCAGGTGTCCTCGTCCAGGACTTCCAGCTCGGTGGTGTACTCGACGGTGTTGCCGGCCGGGTCGAGGAAGTAGCCGAAGCAGTTGTCGCCGGCGCGGTGCCGCCCCGGCCCCCACAGCCGCTCGACGCCCAGGCGCCGCATGCGGCCCGTGCCGCGCATGAACTCGTCGATCCCGCGCATCTCGAACGAGGCGTGGTGGAAGGCCGCGTGCGGCCCGCGCACGATGCCGAAGCTGTGGTGGAAGGCGTTGCAGCGCAGGAACCACATGATCCCGCTGCGGTCGCCCAGCCGCATCGTGTCCGAGAGGCGGAACCCGAGGTGCTTGATGTACCAGGCCACTGTGGCCTCGGGGGTGGGAGAGTTCATCAGGACGTGGGAGAGGCGCACGGGGACCGCCTCGCGGGCCTCGATCCTGCGGTGCCGGCGGGCGTCGACGTCGGCGGAGACCTCGACGACACGGCCCTCGTTGTCGAAGAAGCGGACCGCGTGGCCGCCGCCGGGGGTGTCGAGCGTCCTCGGCTCGTGCACCAACCGCACGCCCGCGGCGACGAGTCGTGCGGTCAGGGTATCGACGTCGGCGGCCGTGGCGGCACCGAAGGCGACGAGGTCGGTCCGCTTCCGGGCGTCCCGGCGCAGCCGCACCACGTACTGCTCCGGGGAGCCCTCGGCCGCCAGGAACGCGACGCCGGTGTCGCCGACGGTCTCCTTCAACCCCCACCGCTCGGTGTAGAACCGGCGCTGCTCGGCGAAGTTCGGCATGGCGATGTCGATGTGGCGCAGGTGGGTGATCAGGCTTCTGCCGCTCATGGTGTGCTCCTGCCCTGCGGGTGGTGAGCCGGGCGGACTGCCCGCTCCCCGGTTGACGGTGGCGTTCCGGTCGGTCGCGGCGGCCATCCGGCCGTCCCGGTCCCGCGTCACGCCGGCTCGGCCATGAACCGGTGGCAGGCGGCGACCAGCGGATACGCCTCGTGGTGGCGCTGTTCCCGCTCCAGACCGGCGACCGTCACCGAGGTCTCGACGAGCGTTCCACAGCGCTGCGTGCGACGGTCGGCGAACGCCTCCAGCCCCGCGCCGACGGTCTCGTGCCACCCGATTTCGCGGGCCAGCACGAGCCCGTCCTCGATCGCCAGGGCGGCCCCACTGGCCGTCTGCGGTGCGGGCGCGTGCGCGGCGTCGCCGATGACGACGCCGTTGCCCCGGTGCCAGGCGCCCTCCAGGAACGCCGTCAGCACCGGGCGGCGCACCACGGCTTCCGATTCCGGCACCAGGGAGCGGAGCTCCTCCACCAGGCCGGGAAAGGGCTCCAGCAAGTCCCGGAGGCGCGGGGCGAGTTCGGCGTCGGGCAAGGTGTTCCGCTCCACGCCGTTCTCCGTCAGGAACACGTACGCCCGCTCGTCCGAGAGGGGTACGACGCCGGCCGTGTCGGTCTTCCCGGCGAACTGGTGGATCCCGGTGGCCCACGACGGGCGGGGCACCAGAGCCCGCCAGACCATCTGCCCGTGGTAGGCGGGAGTGGTCTCCAGCCCCAGCAGCCCCCGCGTCGCCGAGCGGATCCCGTCCGCGCCCACCAGCAGCGCGACCCGCCGGACCGTACCGTCCGACAACCGCACGCGGATCAGCTCGTCGGCCTCGTGCTCGTCCTCGGCCTCGTGCTCGCCCTCGCCCTCGTGCTCGTGCTCGTCATCCACCGCGGCGACGGTCACCCCGTGGCGTACGGTCACGCCGCACGCCACGGCTTCCCGGCGCAGGACGCGGTGGAGCGCGGGACGTGCGATACCGGCCATCGCCGGCCGCCGCGCACCGATCAGACGCGGCGGCCGGACCTCGTCCGCGAGTTCGCCGTCCACGTCCACGTGCGTGATCGTGCTCATGCCGTAGCCCTCGGCCAGGCACGCGTCCGCGAGCCCCAGTTCGTCCAGCGCGCGCAGCGAGGGGCCGGTCAGGCACAGCCCCCAGCCGGACGCCGCCTCCGGCGGGCCGATCTCGGCGATCTCGACCCGCCATCCCTCACGCGCGAGGGCCGTGGCCGCCGTCAGCCCGGCCACGCCCGCACCGACGACCACGGCCGTCCGCGCGCCGCTGTAGCTCCCCATGTACGCCTCCCGAGTGCCGGTTCACTCGGCACCGTAGGGCGCTCAGGCGCTCCACCCTGTCCGGATCGGGCAGCGGCTGTCCGCCGTCGGCGAGCGGTTTCCCGCCGCCGGACCCTGCCGGGTCAGCCGGTCACCGCTCCTTCTGGGCCAGCCGCAGCAGGTGGTCGGCCAGCGCCTGGCCGCCCAGCGGGTCGCGGCTGATGAGGAGCACGGTGTCGTCGCCGGCGATCGTGCCGATGATCTCGTGGACGCCCGCCTGGTCGATGGCGGAGGCGAAGAACTGGGCGGCGCCCGGCGGGGTGCGGAGGACGACGAGGTTGGCGGAGGCCTCGGCGGAGATGAGCAGCTCGGCGGCGAGGCGGCCCATGCGGGCCTCGGTCGCCGACTCGCCGAGGGGCGCGCGGGGGGTGCGGTCGCCGCCCTCGCCGGGGACGGCGTAGATGAGCTCGCCGCCCGTGTTGCGGATCTTGACGGCGCCCAGTTCGTCGAGGTCGCGGGAGAGAGTGGCCTGGGTGACGGAGAGGCCGTCGTCGGCGAGCAGCCGGGCGAGCTGGCTCTGCGAGCGGACGGCCTGCCGGCTGAGGATGTCCACGATCCGGCGGTGGCGTGCGGTGCGGGTCTGCGGCACGGCCTGTCCGCCGTGGACCGGCTCGGTCTCCTGCGCCTCGGTCATCGTCTCGTCAGTCTCCGGATCGTGGTTCTCCTGAGCCCCCCGTCAGGGCTGCGGCGGCGCCCCTGCCTCGACGGCGGCAGCGGTGGCGGCGTCGAGGACACCGGGGAGCACCCGGAGGAACGTCTCCACCTCATCTTCCGTGATGATCAGCGGCGGAGCCAGCCGCACCACATCGGGCGCGACCGCGTTCACCAGGACACCGGCTTCCTGAGCCGCCCGCTGCACGTCCGGTGCGAGGGGCTTGGAAAGGACAATACCCAGCAGCAGGCCCGCGCCACGGACGTGGTCGACGAGAGGGTGGCCGAGCGCAGCGATCCCGTCACGGAGCAGCGTGCCGGTGCGGCCGGCGCGGGCCGGGATGTCCTCGGCGGCGAGGGTGTCGAGGACGGCGAGGGCGGCGGCGCAGGCGACGGGGTTGCCGCCGAACGTCGAGCCGTGCTGACCGGGGGTCAGCAGGCCGGCCGCGTCGCCGAAGGCGAGGGTGGCGCCGATGGGGAGGCCGCCGCCGAGGCCCTTGGCGAGGGTGACGACGTCGGGCTCCACGCCCTGGGCGAGGTGCTCGAACCAGTGGCCGGTGCGGCCGATACCTGTCTGGATCTCGTCCAGCACGAGCAGCGTGCCCGTCGCCCGGGTGATCTCGCGGGCCGCGGCGAGGTAGCCGGCGGGCGGGACGACGACGCCGTTCTCGCCTTGCACGGGTTCGAGGACGACGAGGGCGGTGTCGGTGGTGACGGCGGCGCGGAGGGCGTCGGCGTCGCCGTACGGGACGTGGGTGACGTCGCCGGGGAGCGGAAGGAAGGGTTCCTGTTTGGCCGGCTGGCCGGTGAGGGCGAGGGCGGCGGCCGTACGGCCGTGGAAGCCGCCCTGGGCAGCGACCATGTGCGGACGGCCCGTCCGCCGTCCGATCTTGAAGACGGCCTCGATCGCCTCGGCGCCGGAGTTGGAGAAGTAGACGCGGCCGGGGCGGCCGGCGAGCTCCAGCAGCCGTTCGGCGAGGAGGACGGTGGGCTCGGCGGTGAACAGGTTGGACACGTGGCCGAGGGTGGCGATCTGGTCGGAGACCGCGCGGACTACGGCCGGGTGGGCGTGGCCGAGCGCGTTGACGGCGATGCCGCCGACGAGGTCGAGGTATGCCTTGCCGTCGGCGTCCCAGACCGTGCTGCCCTCGCCGCGCACGAGCGGGATGCGCGGGGTGCCGTAGTTGTCCATCAGGGCGTTCTGCCAGCGACGGGTGAGGGTGGCGTTGGTGGTGGTGGCGTTGGTGGCGGGCGTCGTCGTCATGAGGTTCCCCCGGTGGGCGTGGGCTGGTCGGCGTCCGTGCCGGCTGCGGGGTCCGGGACGGTTGCGGCGTCCGTTCGGGCTGCGGCATCCGGGACGGCTGCGGCACCCGCGCCGGCTGCGGCGTCCGGGACGACCATCGTGCCGATCCCCTCGTCCGTGAAGATCTCCAGCAGGATCGAGTGCTGCACCCGGCCGTCGATGACGCGGGCGTTGGCGACGCCGTTGCGGACGGCGTACAGGCAGCCCTCCATCTTGGGCACCATGCCGCTCGACAAGTCCGGGAGCAGCGCTTCCAGTTCGCTCGCGGTGAGCCGGCTGATGACGTCGTCGCTGTGCGGCCAGTCCGCGTAGAGCCCCTCGACGTCGGTGAGGACCATCAGCGTCTCCGCGCCCAGGGCGGCGGCGAGCGCGGCGGCGGCGGTGTCGGCGTTGACGTTGTAGACGTGCCCGTCCTCGGCGCTGCGGGCGATCGAGGAGACGACCGGGATCCGGCCGTTGTCGAGCAGGGCCTGGACGGCACCGGTGTCGATGGCGGTGATCTCGCCGACGCGACCGAGGTCGACGCGCTCGCCGTCGATGTGGGCGTAGTGCCGGGTGGCGGTCATGGTGTGCGCGTCCTCGCCGGTGAGCCCGACGGCGAGGGGGCCGTGCCGGTTGAGCAGGCCGACGAGCTCGCGCTGCACCTGGCCTGCGAGGACCATCCGGACGACGTCCATCGCCTCCGGCGTGGTCACCCGCAGCCCGGCCTTGAACTCCGACGCGATCCCGAACCGGTCGAGCTGCGCGCTGATCTGCGGCCCGCCACCGTGCACGACGACCGGGCGCAGCCCGGCGTGCCGGAGGAAGACGACGTCCTGGGCGAAGGCGGCCTTCAACTCGTCGTCCACCATGGCGTTGCCGCCGAACTTGATGACGACCGTCTTGCCGTGGTGCCGCGTGAGCCAGGGCAGCGCCTCGACGAGGGTGCGGGCCTTGGGGAGGGCGGTGTGTTTGCGGGTGCTGCCGCTGGTGGTCCTGATGCTCATGAGGAGTAGGCGCTGTT
>NZ_JAIQLH010000191.1 GCF_020037025.1 Streptomyces huiliensis
GCACGGGCCCGTGCCGGAGGGAGAGGACGACCCGGCCGCCGGGGGCGACGAGACCGCACACGGTCGCCATGGCCGCCCGCCGCTCCTCCTCGTCCAGGTGCATCCACACGGCGGTGAGCAGGACCAGGTCGAACCGCCGCCCCCGCAGGGCCCGCAGTCCGGGGAGCACGTCGTCGACCCACTCGATGTCCCGGTCCGCGTGCAGCCGGCGGCCCGCCGCGCGGAACGCGGCCGTCGGTTCCACCGCGACGACGCGGTGTCCCCGCGCGGCCAGCGCGGCGGCGTCCCGTCCGCTGCCCGCCCCGATGTCGAGGACGGTGCAAGGCCGTTCGGGGAACAGGTGCAGCACCTCGCGGTGCACCTCGGCGAAGTCCACGCTCTCGTACTGCTCGGCGAGCGCTTCGGCGGCCTCGCCGTAGCCGGCCGTACTGGACGTGGGGAGGGGCGGGATGGGGGTCTCGTGGTTCACACCGCCGCACTCTAGGTGGGGAAGCGCGCCCTCCGCTCGGCGGTTCACGGGCCGCCTCGTATCCGCCGCCGCCGGCGGTGGGCGGCCAGCACGTCCCGTACCCTCAGGGCGGCCGGCGCGCCCGCCGCGACGAGCAGTGTGGACAGCAGGTTTCCGAACAGGTCGTGCGTGACGAAGTCGTACACGGCGGTCCGGCGCGCGTCAGCGGTGCCGGACCGCGCGCCGTGCTCCTTCGCGTACGCCGAGGTCACCGACGTCCGGCACCATCCCCCGGCTACCGGCGTCGTGCGTGGCCGCCGTGCCGCACCGCTCTCGCGGGGCCCGGCGGTCCGGTACCGCGTCCAGTCTGCACCCGTACCGGGCGGAGGGGAAGCGGGCCGCCGCGCACGGCCGTTGGGGCTATTGGGGCTTCGCCACCGCTCAGCCGTAGGAGATGCCGGAGCAGATGTCGTCGTCGGCGGAGCGGGCCTCGTCGGTGACCCGGGAGGGCACCTTGGAGGGTGCCGGCGCGGAGGGTGCGGGGGTGTCCGGCGCGGGGTGGGACGCGTAGGAGCTGCCGAGGACGACGTCGATGCCCGCGGCGGTGGAGGACCGCAGTTCCGCGCCCGGGAAGTGGTCGGCGACGGTGCGCGCGCGGTCGCGGAGGCCCGGGCCGTAGGTGACGACGGTCGTCCGCCCGTCCCCGGCCGCCGCCCGCTCGCGGGGCGGGGCGTCGCCGGTGGCGGTGACCGTGAAGCCCGCTGCCCGCAGCGCGCCGGCGGCCTTGGCCGCCAGGCCCGGCACGGTCGTGCCGTTGTGCACGCCGACGCTGATCCCGGCGCCGGAGGAGGGCGAGGGTTCCGGGCGCCGTGACGGGCCGGCGGACGGGCCGGCGGAAGGCCCGGCGGACAGGCTCCGGCCGCCGCCGGTCTCCTTGCCGTCGAGGGTGCGGTCGTGCCGCAGGGCGTCCCACAGGGCGTCGGCGTCGGGCTGGACGATCGCCACCCGGCTGCCCTGGTAACGCCAGGGCAGGGTGACGAACTTGGTGTCGTGCAGGTCCACGTCCTTGAGCGACATGGCGAAGGAGAGCAGCTTCCGCGCCGAGTCGAGGCCCGGGTCGACGGTCAGGGAGCGGGTGGCGGCGTCGGCCAGCGGCAGCAGCGTGGTGGGGTCGAGGCCCTCGCCCTTCACCTTCTTCAGGAGGGCGCCGACGAAAGCCTGTTGGCGCCGGATCCGGCCGATGTCGGAGCCGTCGCCCAGGCCGTGCCGGAGCCGCACGTAGTCGAGGGCCTTCTGCCCGGAGACGGTCTGCGGCCCCTTGGCGAAGATGCGGTCGCCGCGCGACCCGCGGTGAGGGTTGAGGTCGCCCTGGTAGACGTCGCCGGGGAGGCACACCCGGACCCCGCCGACGGCCGAGGTCATCGCGGCGAACCCGGCGAAGTCGACGACGACGGTGTGGTCGACGCGCAGGCCGGTGAGCTTCTCCACCACGTTCTGGGTGCAGGCGGGGTTGCCCTTGGCCGTGAGGCCCACGGAGAAGGCCGAGTTGAACATGGCGCCGGACCTCGGTTCGGTCCACGTCCCGTCCGGCAGCCGGCAGGGCGGGATGTCGACCAGGGTGTCCCGGGGGATCGACACCGCGACGGCGTGCTTCCGGTCGGCGTAGACGTGCAGGAGGAACGCGGTGTCGGAGCGGCCGACGTCCCCCTCTCCCCCGCCGAGCCCGCTGTTGGCCCCGGACCGCGAGTCCGAGCCGATGACGAGGACGTTCCGGCCGCCCTGCCCGCCCGCGGGCCGGTTCTTGGACAGCCCGCCGGCGTCGAAGCTGTCGATGTTGCCGTCGAGCCGGAGGTAGAACCACACCCCTCCCGCGAGTAGCAGGAGGACACAGGCCGCGGCCGAGACCGACAGGACGCGTATCCGGCCGCGCCGGCGCCGCTTCAGCCGCGTGGTCCGCCGGCCGCCCTGCCGTCCGGCCCGGGTGGCGCGCGTGGCGCGGGTCATATGCACACCTTCATCCGCAATTTCATGGTTGCGCAATATAGCAAGTATGAAGCACGGCGCGATCGGGCGGCGCCCGGGCGGACAGCGCGCCTCCGCGCGGCGCGCGTACGGGACTTCGGCGGGTTGCCCGCTGGGTAAGGATTTCCGGGCAGACCGCCCACCCGGCCGCCGTTCCGGACGAGAAGCCGCCGACCACCCGCACAGGCCGCCGCGGAGGGCCGCGAGCCGAACCCCCTCCCCGGCGCGCCCGCACGGCTCCAGGCGCCCATCACTCAAGGCGTCCACCGCCCAGGCACCCACCGCCCCAGGCACCCACCGCTCCAGGCACCGACCGCGACGAGGAGGACCGTGGCAATGCCGAGCACCGACCCCACGCGGACCGAAGACCGGGCCGACTTCGAGCAGGTCCTCGAACAGGGCCTCAACTCACCCCGCATCACCGAGGCGCTCCGGACCCACACCGCCGTGTCCGCAGACCGGCTACGCGCCTGGGCGCTGGAGTCGCGCGCGGCCATCGCCGCCGCCGCGATCCCCGAGTACCGCGCCTACCTCGAAGCCCGCTCGGCGCGCCACCGCGGCACGCCGTCCCCGCTCGGGAACGGACTGGGCGCGCTGGCCGTTCTCCTCCCGGCCCTCGCGGCCGCCGCGGCGGCGGTGTTCCTCGTCCTGGGGTACGGCTTCCGGCTCCTCGGTGTCCAGGCCCGGCTCGCGCACGGGCTGCAGGCCGCCGGCTGGATGGCGGTGGCGGTGGCGACCGCGGCGGTGCTGCTCGGCGTCGTCGGGGTGCTGGTGATCGCGGTACGCAACCGCACGTCCCGTCCGGCCGCTTCGGGCGGCGAGCGCGTGGCGGAGGCCCGCGCCGCCTGGCAGCGGGCCCTGCTGGAACGCGGGGTGCTGCCGTTCCTCCGCCACCAGATCGAGGAGGCGGACCGGCAGCCGGAGTAACGCAATGATTTCTTGCTTGCGCAATTAGGAAACTATAGGGTCCCACCTGGGGTTGTCCTCGGGAACGGTCGGGGACGGCCCTGCCGATCGCGACTCTTCTGGAGGAAAGTTCATGGCAGTGACCCTGGCCAAGGGCGGCAACGTCTCGCTGAGCAAGGAGGCGCCGGGCCTGACCGCCGTCACCGTCGGACTGGGCTGGGACGTCCGCACCACGACCGGTGCCGACTACGACCTGGACGCCTCCGCCCTGCTGTGCGACGCCAACGGCAAGGTGCCCTCGGACGGGCACTTCGTCTTCTTCAACAACCTTCGCAGCCCCGAGGGTTCGGTCGTCCACTCCGGCGACAACCTGACCGGCGGCGGTGACGGCGACGACGAGCAGATCCAGGTCGACCTGGTCTCCGTCCCGGCCGACGTCGACAAGATAGTCTTCCCGGTCTCCATCTACGACGCCGCCCAGCGCGGCCAGAGCTTCGGACAGGTGCGCAACGCCTTCATCCGCGTGGTGAACCGGGCCGACGGCCGCGAACTCGCCCGCTACGACCTGACGGAGGACGCGTCCACCGAGACCGCCATGGTCTTCGGCGAGCTCTACCGCCACGGTCCGGAGTGGAAGTTCCGCGCGATCGGCCAGGGTTACGCCTCGGGCCTCGCGGGCATCGCCCAGGATTACGGCGTACGAGTCTGAACGACGCCCACGGGTTCCGCCCCAGGCCCGGACACCGGTAGCGTCCCGGGATGACCACGCCACCCCCGGCCCCCCTCCTCTCCCGCGCCCTCGACGCCCCGGGCGAGCCGCCCCTGCGGCCGCTGCCGCCGGTGGTGGCGGAACTCCTGCGTTCGCTGGAAGCCCCGCCCCGCCTGGCGGCGCACCTGCGCCTGGTCCACGACGTCGCGGTCGAACTCACCGCCTGGGTACGGGACCACGCTCCGCGTGCGGCCGTCGACCGTGACGCGGTCCACTTCGGCGCGGCGACCCACGACGTGGGCAAGGTCCTCTACCCGGGGGAACTGACGGGCCCCGGCTCGGCCCACGAGCCGGCCGGCCGGGACCTGCTCCTCCGCCACGGCTTCCCCCCGGCCCTGGCCCGGTTCGCCGCCACCCACGCGAGCTGGGGCGACCCCGCCGTGACGATCGAGGACCTCCTGGTCAGCCTCGCCGACAAGGTGTGGAAGGACCGGCGCGTCCCCGACCTGGAGGACAGGCTCGTCCGCGAGCTGGCCGACGCGACGGGAAGGGAGCCCTGGCAGGAGTACCTCGCCCTCGACGAGGTGCTCACCTGCCTCGGCGCGGAGGCCGGCCGCCGGCTCGCCTTCCAGGCGGCGTTCCCCGTGGGCGGGTGAAGCCGCTGCCGGACGGAGTTCACGGGGTGCGGGGCGGGACCGGAGCAGGAGCAGAGGCGATGTCGTTCGTGTGCCGGCCGGGCGGACGTTTCGCGCTCTCCGCGCCCGAACGCGCGTAGGATCCGAACTCATGACCAGCGCCCTGCTCGTGATGGACGTCCAACAGGCCATCGTGGACACAGTCGTCGACGACCCCGCGTACCTGCCCCGGCTGCGCCGGGCGATCGACGGGGCGCGGGACGCCGACCTCCCCGTCGTCTACGTGGTCATCGCGCTCCGTCCCGGATTCCCGGAAGTCGGCTCACACAACAGGCCCCTCAGCGCCATCAAACAAGCCGGTCTGTACGTCGAGGGGGCGCCCGGCACCGAGATCCACCCCGAGGTCGCGCCACGGCCGGGCGACGTGGTGGTCACCAAGCGGCGGGCGAGCGCCTTCTCGGGCAGCGATCTCGACATGGTGCTGAGGGCGCGCGGCATCGACGGGCTCGTCCTCACCGGCATCGCCACCAGCGCCGTGGTCCTCTCCACCCTGTGCCAGGCGAACGACCTCGACTTCGGCCTCACCGTCCTCCCCGACGCCTGCGTGGACCCGGACCCGGAACTGCACCGGGCCCTCGTCGAGCGGCTGTTCCCGCAGTGGGCGGACGTCGTCGCGGTCGACGACTGGCTCAAGACGCTCAAGACGCTCAAGACGCTCGCGTGAGCCTGAACACCCGGAACACGCGACACGCCCGCTTCGCCGTCGGCGAGTTGAGCATGGCGGACGCGGACATCGCGGCACAGGTCCACCGCGTCGGCCGGCGCGCCTACGCGGTCGAGGCGGAGCTGATCGGCTTCGCCGGCATCCCCGCGCTGCGGGAGAGCCTGGCGGAGCTGCGGGCCCAACCCCTGCGCTGGCTCGGCGCGCTGGACGAAGGGGGCCGGGTCGCCGCGTTCGTCGCCTGGGACGAGCCGGGCGGTGAATCGGCGGTCGACATTCACCGGGTGTGCGTGGATCCCGCCCGGTTCCGGCACGGACTGGCGTCGCGGCTGCTCCGCCACCTGCTGACGGAACTCGCCCCGGCCGGTGACGCGCTGGTGAGCACCGGCGCGGACAACCGCCCGGCCGTCCGGCTCTACGAGCGGCTCGGCTTCGTCCGCGTCGGCACCTTCGAGCCGGTTCCGGGGCTGTCACTCGCCCGCTTCCGGCTGGTGAGGGAAGCCACCGGCGAGCCGCATAGTACTGTGGCCGAAGTGGCACACCCTTAGTACTACGCTCGGAGTGATCAATGGCACGACGGAACGACCAGCGCCGCGCCGCCCTCGTCGACGCCGCGATCGAGGTGCTGGCCAGGGAAGGCGCGCGCGGGCTGACGTTCCGGGCGGTGGACGCCGAGGCCGGCGTGCCCACGGGCACCGCGTCCAACTACTTCGCCAACCGCGACGATCTGCTGACCCAGGCCGGTGCGCGCGTCTACGAGCGGCTCCGGCCCGACGAGGCCACGATCGCCCGCCAGCGGGCGGCGGGCCGCGACCGGGAGACGTACGCGGAGCTGATGCGCGAGGTCATCGGCCGCGTCTCCGCCTTCCGCACCGGCTACCTGGCCCTGCTCGAACTCCGCCTGGAGGCCACCCGCCGCCCCGAACTGCGCAAGGTCCTCACCGAGCGGGTCCGGGCCGACGTCGACGCCAACCTCGCCTACCACGAGGCCTCGGGACTCCCCGGCGACGCCATGGCCGTCAAACTGCTCATCGCGACGTTCAACTGGCTGATCGTCGAACAGCTCACCCTGCCGGACGTCTTCTCGGAGGCGGAGCGCGAGGAACTGGTGCGGGCCGCGGTGGAGCGCATCGTCACCGAGGAATGAGCAGTGGATTCCGGCTCATCCCGTTCGCCCCTGAAAAGGACGAGATCAAGGGTGGCCGGATCTCCTCGCTCCGGCGTTCTTCCTTCCGGCTCCGCTCAACGGGTGGGCGGTCCGGGCGAGTCCTGTCTTCCGTACGCACCACGACGGTTCCGAACGGAGACGGGAGAGGCAGATGAGCATAGGAAGAGCACGGCGGGCCCTGCTCGCCGCGGCGGCGGCCGTGACGGTGGCCGCGACCGCCGCCACCTCCGCGGTGGCGGCCCCGACGGCCCCAACAGCCCCTGCGGGCCCCGCGGCCCCGGCGTCCGACGGCCACGCGCCGCACCGGGCGACGCAGGCCGCGCTGGAGGCGCAGGTACAGGCCGGGGTGCCCGGGGTACTGGCGGAGGCGCGGGACGCGAACGGGCGGTGGACCGGCTCCGCGGGCGTCGCGGATCTACGGACGTACCGCGAGCGCCTGCCCCAGGACCGCTTCCGGATCGGAAGCATCAGCAAAGTGTTCAGCTCGGTCGTCCTCCTCCAGCTGGAGGCGGAGGGCAAGGTCGACCTCGACGACACGCTGGAGCACCGGCTGCCCGGCGTCGTCCGGGGCAACGGGAACGACGGCGGCCGCATCACCATCCGCCAGGTGCTCAACCACACCAGCGGCCTCTTCAACTACACGGAGGACGAGAAGTTCCAGAAGGAGCTCAGCACGGACTTCTTCAAGCACCGCTACGACACCCGCGAGCCGGCCGACCTCCTGCGCACCGCCCTGTCCCACCGGCCGGACTTCCGGCCCGGCACGGACTGGCACTACTCCAACACCAACTACGTCGTCGCCGGGATGCTCATCGAGAAGCTGACCGGCCACTCCTACGCCGACGAGATCAGGCACCGCGTCGTCAAGCCGCTGGGCCTGCGCGCCACGACGCTGCCGGGCACCTCGCCGGGTATCCCCGGCCCGCACGGGCGGGGATACAGCAAGCTCTCCGACGACCCGGCCGCGAAAATCCATGACACCACCGAGCAGAACCCGTCGTGGGCCTGGGCGGCAGGCGAGATCATCTCCACCACGGGTGACCTCAACCGCTTCTACAACGCCCTGCTCGGCGGCCGGCTCCTGCCCGAGCGGCAGCAGCGCGAGCTGCTGACCACCGTGCCGAGCAAGGGCGAGCCGGGAGAGACCGGGTACGGGCTGGGCATCAGCAAGGCCGTCACCTCCTGCGGCACACCGGTCTGGCTGCACAGCGGGGGCATCCAGGGGTCCACGTCCCTGGCCGTCTCGTCGCCCGACGGGCGTCACACCGCGGCGTTCAACCTGAACGGCGACTGGACCGGCGACCTGGCCGCCCTCGTCGACGCCGAGTACTGCGGCATCGTCCCCGCCGACGGGAAGGCGGGTGACCGGACGCTCCGTCGGCTGACCGCACTGCGCTGACCCGCTCCGCCGAGGCGGAGCCGCCTCAGGGGTGCGGGACCACCGCGACCGGGCCGGGCGCGTGGTGCAGGGCCGCCAGGGCGACCGGCCCGAGGCGGTGGACGCCGTGCCGCCCGGGCAGCCGGCGGCCGACGACCACGAGCGCGGCCCCGGCACCGTGGGTGAGCAGGACCTGGGCCGCGCTGCCCGTCTCGGTGTGCGTGGCCACGTCCACCGCCGGGTGACGCGCGCGCCACGGCCGCAGGAGCTCGTCGAGGCCGCGGCGCTCGCGTTCGTCCATCCCCTCGCCCTCCTCGGCGAGCCACAGGGAGCCGGGGCTCCAGGCGAAGACCGGCGGGACCGTCCAGGCGCGTACGGCCCGCAGCCGCGCACCCGTCCGCTCGGCCGCGGCGAACGCGAAGTCCAGTACGGGGGCGCCGAGTTCGGTCAGGTCCTGCACGCCCACGACGACCTCGTCCGCGGCCGGCCCGTCCGCGTACCGCCGGCTCCGCCACCCGTCGTCCCGCGGGCCGCGGACGACCACGACCGGGCCGGTGGCCTGGCGCAGCACGTGCAGGCCGACGGATCCGAGCAGGTGGCCGACGACGGTGCCGTGGCCGCGCGAGCCGATAACCAGCAGGTCGGCTCCGGCGGCCTCGGCGATGAGGGCGGGGACGGGGTCGGCGGCCAGTTGCCGGGTGGTGACGGTGAGGCCGGGGTGGTTCTTGGCCGCCCGCTCCCCCGCGTCGTGCAGCACGTCGGCCGCCCAGCGTTCCCGCGCCTCGGTCTCCTCGGCGGAGACCACGGCGCGCGGGCGCCGTACGGAGGCGTGGACCAGGCACAGCTCCATGCCGCGCCGCGCGGCCTCGGCCGCCGCCCAGTCGGCCGCGGCGAGGCTGTGGTCGTTTCCGTCGACTCCGACGGCGATGGTGCCGGGCATGGAACCCTCCTGGGGACACGGGAGCGCGGGGCACACGGGGTCACCCCGGGCGGGAACTCCCGCCGCGTCCACCGTTGCCGCCGCGACGCGTCGCCCGGAAGGGCCGAAGGGCCCTCCGGCCGGGCCCGAACGGGCCCGTCGGCCCTGCTCGCGCGGCCGGATCCGGCGGCTGGACCCCACGGCGGGATCCAATGACTGGATCAACGGCTGCTTCCCACGCCCGGCTCCCCCGGCTAGGGCGACCGGACCGGCAGCGCCCGCGCCGCGCTCGGGCGGCGGCGTCCGCGGGACCGCAGGGCGGCGAGCCCGAAGGCGACTCCGCCGAGGACGAACCAGGGGTTCCAGAGCGCCAGCGTCCAGGCCCGCTGCGCCTCGCTCACCGAGGCGTCCAGGTGCGCGGCGCCGGTCAGCAGCAGCACCTCGACGCCGATGCCGCGGGTCAGCAGGAGGGCGCCGACGCCCCATCCCAGCCATCTCGCCGGCGGCGCGAGGACGCTCCCGGGCCGGGGCCGGGTGAGCAGCCGGGCGAGCAGCGCGCCGAGGACGCAGAGCGCGCCCACGCCCCACAGGCCGAACACGACGAACCACAGGGGGCGTTCGGTGGCCAACGGGCCGGCGGAGACGCTCAGCCCCACGTCCCCGCCGAGGGCCCAGTAGAAGTGGGCTCCGGCGAACGCGGCGGCCCACCAGAACGCGATGCGCCCCCACAGCGCCGACGGCTCGGCGCCCGGTGCGCCAGGTCCCCCCGGTGCGCGCCTCACCGCCGGTCCTCACGGGGACGGCCGTCGGCGCGGGGGCCGTCGGCGTGCGGCGGCACCACGATGAACGCGGTGCCCTTGGCCAGGTCGACGCTGGAGCGGGGCGGGGCCCCGTCGCTCTCGTCGTCCCGCTCCAGCAGCTCCACCCGCCGCTGTTCCAGCTCCACCGTCTTGTTCCCGTTCATAACCGTCGTGATCTCGTCGAAGGCGATGTTCGACAACGACCGTCCCGAGCGCCTGCGGAGCCACGGGAACAGGCCCAGCCCCGTCACCCACCGCCACCCGCTCTCCAGCAGGGCGAACAAGGCTATGAGACACACGAACGCCGGAAACGACATGGCCCACATCGCCACGGCTGACCCCCCGTCATCTTCGACACCACCGACGGTCGGGGAACGGCGAGGGACGGCGCGTCGTCCCCGTTCGGCGCGGGCCGGTAGGACGACGTCCGCGTCAGCGCCGCGAGGGGACCCCCGTCACGGACTGACCGCCAGCACCACGTACGCCGCCAGCAGCGACAAGTGCACGCCGCCCTGGAGCGGTGTGGCCCGTCCCGGGATCACCGTCAGCGTGCCGACGGCGACGGTGAGGGCGAGCAGGACCATGTGGCTCGCGCCCAGGCCGAGGACGAGCGGCCCCTCCAGCCAGACGGAGGCGGCGGCGACCGCCGGGATGGTCAGGCCGATGCTCGCCATGGCCGAGCCGAGGCCGAGGTTGAGGCTGGTCTGGACGCGGTCGCGGCGTGCGGCGCGGACGGCGGCGATGGTCTCCGGCAGCAGGACCAGGAGGGCGATGACGACGCCGACGACCGACGCCGGCAGGCCGGCCGCGGCGACGCCGGACTCGATGACCGGGGAGACGCCCTTGGCCAGGCCGACGACGGAGATCAGGGCGACGCCCATCAGGCCGAGGCTGGTCAGCGCGGTGCGGGCGGACGGCGGGTCGGCGTGGTCGTCGGTGTCGATGACCACGCCGGCGGCCGTCACGGGCAGGAAGTAGTCCCGGTGCCGTACGGTCTGGGTCGCCACGAACAGGCCGTAGAGGATCAGGGCCGCCAGCGCGGCGAAGACGAGCTGGGCGGCGGAGAACCGCGGCCCGGGGGTGCTGGTGGTGAACGTGGGCAGGGCCAGGCTGAGGCCCGCCAGGGTCGCCACGGTGCCGAAGGCCGCGGCCGTGCCCTCGGCGTTGAAGACGGCCACCCGCCGCCGGAGCGCTCCCACCAGCAGGGACAGGCCGACGATGCCGTTGCAGGTGATCATGACGGCGGCGAAGACGGTGTCCCGGGCGAGCGAACTGCTCTTCTCCCCGCCGTCGGCCATCAGCGTGACGATGAGGGCCACCTCGATGACGGTCACCGCCAGGGCCAGGACGAGCGAGCCGAAGGGTTCGCCGACCCGGTGCGCGACGACTTCCGCGTGGTGCACGGCGGAGAGCACCGCGGCGGCCAGACAGCAGCTCACGACGGCCACCAGGCCGGGGGACAGCGACCGCCCCCAGGTCAGCGCGAGGACGGCGGCGGCCAGGACGGGCGCGCCCACCGGCCAGTGCGCCAGGAGAGAGCGGAACCGAGCGCTCATGAGCCGATCCTCGCAGATCGCCCGATACGCGCACGTTTTCCGTCGCCGAACGTGACGATCACCGTGCGTGAGGCGATCGTCCGAATATCGGACGCGGCCCGCACCGCCTCACCCCTTTCCTCATAATCGAGACCTCCCGATCTCGCATATTGGACAGGCATGACCATGAGCCGGACACTGACGCCCACTCCGCCGCCCCCGGGCGGCGGGCCCGCAACCGACATACCGCCCGCCGGCGACGCCTCGCGGCCGAGCCCCTCGGGCTCGCTGTCGAACGGCCTCAAGCAGCGGCACCTGTCGATGATCGCGCTCGGTGGGGTCATCGGCGCGGGCCTGTTCGTCGGCTCCGGCGCGGGCATCGCCGCCGCCGGGCCGTCGATCGTGCTGGCCTACGCGGTGTCCGGCCTGCTCGTGATGTTCGTGATGCGCATGCTCGGCGAGATGTCCGCCGCCAACCCGGCGTCCGGCTCGTTCTCCGTGCACGCGGACCGGGCCATCGGCCCGTGGGCCGGCTTCACGGCCGGCTGGATGTTCTGGACGCTGCTGGTGGTGGGCGTGGCGATCGAGGCGATCGGCGCCGCCCACATCCTCCAGGGCTGGTTCCCCGGCACCCCGTCCTGGATGTGGGTGCTGATCCTGATGGCGGTGTTCTGCGGTACGAACCTGGCGTCCGTCGCGCACTTCGGCGAGTTCGAGTTCTGGTTCGCGGCCCTGAAGATCGGCGCCATCGCCCTCTTCCTGGGCCTCGGCGTGCTGGCGGTCTGCGGCGTCCTGCCCGGCAGCGACTCCCCCGGCACCGCGCACCTCCTGCACGACGGCGGCTTCCTGCCCAACGGCACGGACGGGCTGCTGATCGGACTGCTGGCCTCGGTCGCCGCCTACGGCGGCCTGGAGACGGTCACCATCGCCGCCGCCGAGTCCGAGAGCCCCGTGCGCGGCGTGGCCAAGGCGGTCCGGACGACGATGTGGCGGATCGGCGTCGTCTACGTCGGGTCGATGCTGGTGATCGTCACGCTGCTCCCGTGGAACGACGAGGCCGTCACCGAGCAGGGCCCGTACGCGGCCGTGCTGGACCGGCTCGGCGTGCCGGGCGGCGGTCAGATCATGAACGTGGTCGTGCTGATCGCGCTGCTGTCGGCGATGAACGCCAACATCTACGGCTCGTCGCGCATGGCCTTCTCGCTGGTGGCGCGGGGGCAGGGCCCGAAGTTCCTGGGCCGGGTCTCGGGCGGGATCCCGCGTCGCGCGGTGCTCGCCTCGTCGGGCTTCGGTTTCTTCGCCGTCCTGCTCTCCTTCTGGTGGCCCACCACGGTCTTCGCCTGGCTGCTCAACATGGTCGGCGGTGTGGTGCTGGTCGTGTGGGGGTTCATCGCCGTCTCCCAGCTGCTGCTGCGCCGCCGGCTGGAGCGCGAGGCGCCCGGCAGGCTGGTGGTCCGGATGTGGGGCTTCCCGTATCTGACGTGGGTGACGCTGGCCGGCGTGGCCGGGGTGCTGGTGCTGATGACGCTCGACGCGGACACCCGGGTGCAGCTGTACTTCACGGGCGGCCTGGCGCTGACCCTGGCCCTGGTCGGACGGCTGCGGCAGCGCACCGGGAGTCGCTGACCGCCCGGTTCCGACCGCCCTCGGCCCCTTCACCGGAGAGGCCGCTTCCCGTACGGACGGGGAGCGGCCTCTCCGGCTTTCTCGTGTGGCGCGGGCGCGGCGGGACCGCACCGGATGTCCGCTCTGGCCGGAATGACGCGGTCACCTGCCGATGGCAGGTTCTCGCCCTCGACCCCTCCCTGGCGGGCCTGTTGACTCGGCTCACGCACTCGCACAGTAGAACGTTGTACGAACCTGTGCACCGCTCAGCCCCCACCCGGCCACCGCGTCCAGCGCGCCGACCGACCGCCCGAGGAGTCACCGTGAAACCCCTGCACACCGCCCTCGCCCTGAGCGCCGCCGCCCTCGCCTGCACCGCCGCCCTGGCGACCCCGGCCGGCGCGGCCGGCCAGGCCCCCGTCAAGCCCGCGAAGTTCTGCACCTACATCGTCGACACCGGCCAGTCGGGCTGTTTCTCCAGTGAGTCGAAGGCGGCCGCCGCCTTCGGCACGCAGACGCAGGCATACAAGGATCTCGGCAGAATCTGGAGCGACTCCAACTCCGGTGGCAACCAGCTCACCTTCCGCGGCAGCCAGGGCTGCGGCTGGCGCTACCCGGAGTTCGCCAGCCTGGGCGGCGACTGGAACGACAAGGTCAGCTCGGCCCAGGGCCTGGCCTGCCCGATCACCCTCTGGGAGCACAGCGACTTCCGCGGCGCCCACCAGACGTACCACGGCTACAACGCCTACGTCGGCGACGGCATGAACGACAAGGCCAGCTCGGTCAGCTTCGACCTCAACTGACCCCACCCGACCTTCGTCCAGCCCCACCGCCTCCCCGCCCGCCCGGGCACCGCCGGCCGCATACGCGCCGGCCGGTGCCCGGGCGGTTCGTCGTTCCCCCGGCTCGGTCCCCACCGGCCCGACTTCCACTGGCCCGGTCCCAACCACCCCCGGCCGTACCGGAGTAGGGCGCGTCACAGGAATAGCGGCGGCCCCTCCGGGCAGTCGCCAGTCAAGAGATCGAACACGCGACGACGCGGGCGGCCGGCGGCACGCCGGGCCATGGCCTCGTCCGTCGTCGCCCGCGGGCCACCCCTCGACCGCTCGAACGGAAAGGACGGACATGTTCTTCCTTGTCCTGGCCCTCTTCCTGCTCGGCGTCCTGACCGGGACGGCCGCGCACGTGCCGCTGTCCGTGACCCTCGTCTCCGCGGCGGCGATCCTCGTCTGGCTGGCCGCCTTCGCGGTGCGGGAACGCCGGGCGCACCGGCGGGACCGGTAAGGAGGAGCCCCGATGAACCCCTTCTCGTCCACTTCCCTGGACACGCGCAAGCCCGCCGGCCACTCCGCCGGCGGCCGCGACACGGCCGACACGCACGAACGCGCCGGCGAGTACCGGAACGCCCCCGTCCGGCCGGACGCCGGACGCCCGGACCACGCGCGCGATCCGGCCGACATCGGCCCTGATGGGCACCATCAGGCCAACCGTCCCGACAGGAACCGGAATCGGGGCCTGAATCAGGACGTCCGTTCGCGCCCCGCCACATACCGATGGGGCCGCGGACGCCGGTCCTCGGGCGCGGATCCGGCCGAACGGCGGCGGCGGAACGCCGACTTCATGGCCGTGACGTCGTTCGTCACGGGCCTGCTCGGACTGCTGATCGCCAACCTCGTCTTCGGCCCCTGCGCCATCGCGCTGGGCGCCGTCGCCCTGGCCCGTGGCACGGTCCGACGCTTCCGGGCCCGGCTGGGCATGGCGCTGGGTGCGGCCGGACTGGTGCTGTACTTCGTGCTCTCGGTGGCGGACGGAACGCCGAGCTGGCACCTCTGAGCGCCGCCGCTCACCCGAGCCCGTCGAGCAGCGGGCCGTAGTACCCGCCGTCGCCCTCGGCGAAGGCCGCGAGGAGGGCGGTGGCGTGGGCTCGGTCGTCCTCGTCGGGTTCCTCCTCGGCGAGTTCGTTCTCCAGCACCCACATTTCCAGCAGGACGGCATACCCCAGGAGGACGTCGGGCCCGCCGGCCTCGTCGAGCGTCCCGGCGGCGATGCGCCGGACCGCGTCGCGCAGCGGAGCGCGTCCGTCCGGCGCGTCCGGGCCGTACGCCGTCTTCACCGCCTCGTTGAGGTCGACCGCGACAGGGGCGACGACGGCGAACTCGAAGTCGAGCAGGGCCACGACCTCACCGTCGTGCCACAGGGCGTTGGGCGCGCAGAAGTCACCGTGGTTGAGCGCCCGCGGCGCCCGGGGCAGGGCGGACCAGAAGCGGTCGAGGACGCGGCCGAGCCCCCGGGCCCGTTCGCCGGTGAGCTGCCGGGCCCGGACGAGCCGGTCGAGGGAGGCCGTAGCGGCGGCCGGGTCCTCGGGGAAGAACGGCGAGCGGGCGCGGGCGTGCGGGGCCGCGGCGGCGGTGTCGACGCGGTGGACGTGACGGACGCGCCGCCACATCTGTTCGAGGGCGCGCGCCTGCGCGGCGGGGTCCAGCGTCGGCCAGACCTCCTCCAGGTTCTCCCCCGGCACCCGGCGGGTGAGCGCCCACGCGTGGCCGTGTAGGACACCCGAGCCGACGATCTCGGGGTAGCCGGCTTCCGCCGGGAGCAGGCGGGCCAGCCGTTCCTCGCGGAGCAGGTCCGTCCGGCCGGGCGCGGTGGCGACACGGACGGCCAGGTCGTCGGTCAGCCAGGTGGCGTTGGTCCAGCCCCGGCCGCGCTCCGCGTCCGCGATGCCGGTGCCGTGCCGGCGCAGGACCTCCTCGGCGACGGGGCGCGGGACGTCGGCGGCGGACGGCCCGGAGGCCGCGTCCGCCTCCATCAAGTCCTCGGTGAGCTCAGGGTTTTCCGGATCCTGGGTGTTCTCAGGGTTCTTCGCGTGCTCAGTGCTCTTCGTGTTCTCAGTGTTCTTCGTGTTCTCAGTGTTCTTCGTGTTCTTCGTGTTCTTCGTGTTCGCAGCGGCCACGGTGGGACGCTAGCGCCGTGCCCGCCGGGGAGCCACCGGTTTCCGGGCCGCCGAGCCCGGGCGGCCGGAACGGCTCCCCGGCCGGAACGGAAGCGACGAAGGCCGCCGGCCCGCACGACCTCCACGTGCGCGCGGGCCGACCGGCCTCCGCTCGTCCCGCGGATCAGCGGTGGATCTGCACCTCTTCGAGGCCCAGGTACATCACCGACGGCCGCGCCGGGTTGAAGGCGATGGCCGAGATGCCGTCGTGGGCGTTGTGCGTCTTGCCGACCTTGCCCGTCCGCGCGTCGTAGCGGTACAGGTCGGTGCCGTACGCCTGGAAGTAGGTGCCGTACTCGAAGTAGAGGACGTTGGCGTCGACCGGGCTGGGCACCAGCAGGGTGCTGTTGGTGAGTTCCGTGTCCGGCGTGTCGTCGACGATCCGGGTGTACGTCCGGCCGCCGTCGGTGGACCGGTACAGGTGCCGGCCCTCGGCGCCCGAGCTGGGGGCGGCCTCGACGAGGTCGATGCCCAGGGCGTAGACGACGTTGCGGTCGGCCGGGGAGACGGACGCGGCGAAGAGGTTCGCCTTGCCGCCGGCTGTGGCGGACAGGCCGGTGGCGGGGGTCCAGGTGACGCCGCCGTCGGTGGTCACCGCGCCGCCGGTGGTCATGCCGCCGGCGACCGCGTGGTCGAGGTCGGCGGGGTCGAAGGACACGGTGTAGAGGTTGCCGCCCTCGCCGAAGGCGAGCTTGCCGATCGGCTTCCAGGTGGCGCCGGCGTCCGTCGAGTCGTACAGCTGCCCGTCGCTGCCCGCGACGCGGACGTGGTCGCGACGCGCCTTGTCGGTGCCGACGCCGACGATGTCGCCGGTGGGCGAGGGGAGTTTTGTGACGGTCCTGCCGTCGACGCGGGCGAGGTAGCCGCCGTTCTTCTCCCAGGCGAAGGCCCGGCCGCCGGTGGCGGCGGTGAGCCAGGTGGAGCCGCTGCCGAGCGTGGCGACCTTGGTCCAGGTGCAGCCGGCGTCCGTCGAGCGCTGGAGCTCGTCGTTGTGCGTGGCGAGCAGGGTGTTGGGGGTGTCCAGCGCGACCAGGCCGTGGGTGTAGCTCACGGACTTGAGGGTGCCCGTGGTCGGGGCGAGGGTGGCGCCGTCGTCGGTGGTGAAGGTGACGGCTCCGTCGCCGGTGACCTTGGTGCACGAGGGGGCCCGCCACCCGGAGGTGGAGTCCGCCGCCTGGGCGGCGAGGGACGACTGGGCCAGGACGATGGTGGTGACGGCCGCGGTGACGGCCCATCCCATCCGCTTCACGATCTCTCCCTTGTGGGGCGCAGACATGAGGTTGTTGTTGACGATCAGGTTCTATCGGGGCGGAGCTGCGGACCAGAACACGCTTGAGCGCCAATCTTCCTGTCCAGAAAGGATCTTGACGTAAGGTTTCCGGTCTGCGGGTGGGGCGGCCGTCACCGTTCCGCCGGTCGTTGTTCACCTGTGCGCCGCCTGTCGGGTCTCCGGTCGCACCGGCGGACCGGCCGTGCCACGGCCGGGTCATGCCGGTCGCACCGGCGCACGCCCTCTGATTCACCGACCCGGCACGACCGGCCTATACCGCTTTAGTCGGCACGGCCTTCCCGGCCGCGTCCCGGACATCCACCGATTTTTCGATCTTGATCACGCGGGATACCCGACTTATTACCAACCGGTATTACCCAGCGGTCCCGACTTGCGCTCACCCTTCAAGTTTCGGAACCCCTCGCCGTCACCGCAAGCGGTCTTTGCTCTGGCCATCTATCGGCGGCGGACGCGTTACGGGAGCAGGGTCACATTCGAACGATCACCCATTGACACGCCGCATTCGGGTGATCAATCATCGCCGTACAGTCCAGACACCGATACACGGCGCCTGTTGTCCCGCGTTGGATACGCCAGGGGCGGCCAGTGCGGCCCGGAGGTTCGCCATGTCCTGACGGCGCCTCGTGAAGTCGTTCACGACGGCTGGTCGTTACCGGTGCCGCAGCCCGCCGCAGATCCACCCTCCCCTTGAGGAGAAGAAGCAGCCTTGCCCGCGCAGCAGACGCCCGCCCCCTCCCTCCCCCACCAGCCGCACGCCGCGCGGGACCACGTCCCGGCGTCGTTCACCCAGCGGCGGCTGTGGTTCCTGGCCCAGTTACCGGGGGCGAGCGAGGCGTACCACGTACCGCTCGCCTTCGAGGTGCGCGGCCCCCTCGACCGCACCGCCCTGGCCCGCGCGCTGGACGCTCTGACGGCCCGTCATGAGGCCCTGCGCACACGGCTGTTCGCCGTGGACGGCGAGGTGTTCCAGCAGGTCGACCCGGTGGACACCGGGTTCGCCCTGGCCGTGGACGACCTGTTACGGGCCGTCGGCGCCGACGCGGACGTCGACGCCCGGCTGGAGCGGCTCCGCCGGGAGGAAGCCGCCGCCCCCTTCGACCTGGCCCGCGGCCCGCTCGCGCGCGGCCGGCTCGTCGTCCTGGGCGAAGACCGGCACCACCTGCTGCTGACCTTCCACCACACCGTCTACGACGGCTGGACGGAAGTCCTGCTGATGCGGGAACTCGGCGCGCTGTACACGGCGTTCCAGCGCGGAGAACCCGACCCACTGCCGCCACTCCCCTCCGGATATGCGGAATACGCCGTTCGACAGAAGCGGGAGTGGGAGGACGGGACGTTCGACGAACAGGCCGCGTATTGGACAGAATCACTGACCGGTGCGCCGCCGTTGCTGGAACTCCCCACGGACCGGCCGCGTCCGGCGGAACAGGATTATCGCGGCGCCGAGGTCCGGTTCGCTTTCGACGCGGAACTGTCGGCGGCGGTGAAGTCGCTCGGTGAACGGCAGGGCGCCAGTCTGTTCCAGACCGTGCTCACGGGCTGGTCCCTGCTGCTTTCCCGGATGTCCGGGCAGCGGGATCTCGTCGTCGGCATACCCGTGGCGAACCGCCGCCGGGGCGACGTCGAGGGCGTGGCGGGATTCTTCGTCAACACCCTGGCGCTGCGCGTGGACCTGTCGGGCGAGCCGACGGTCGCCGAGGCGCTGGACCGGGTGCGGACGGTGGCCCGGGCCGGGCTGCGCCGCCAGGACCTGCCGTTCGAGCACGTCGTGGAGCTGGTGAAGCCGGTGCGCAGCCCGGCGCACACCCCGCTGTTCCAGACCATGCTGGCGTGGCAGTACACGGACGGCGGCGCGCTGGAGCTGACGGGCACGGAGATCACGCCGCTGCCGCTCCCGGCGCCCGGTGCCACGTTCGACCTGACGCTGATGGTGGCGGAGAAGGACGGCCGGCTGACCGGCAGCCTCCGCTATGCCGAGGCGCTGTTCGACGAGGCGACGGCCGCGGACTACGTCGGCCGGCTGCGGCACGTCCTGGAGTGGATGGTGGCCGGCCCGGAGCGCCCGCTGGCCGAGCTGTCGCTGCTCGACGGGCGGGAGCGCCACCGCGTCCTGGAGGAGTGGAACGCCACCGCCCTGCCGGGCGACCCGAAGGGTCTGGTGGAGCGCTTCGAGGAGCAGGTGCGGACGCGGCCGGACGCGCCGGCCGTGGTGGACGGCGCCGTGCGGCTCGGCTACGCGGAGCTGGACCGGCGCGCCGGCCGGCTGGCCCGCGCCCTGATCGCCCGCGGGGTGCGGCGCGGTGACGTGGTGGGTCTGCACGTGCGGCGGTCGGCGGAGCTGGCGGTGGGCGCCCTGGGCGTCCTCAAGGCCGGCGGGGCCTGCCTGCCGCTCGACCCGGACCTGCCGGCGGAGCGGCTGGCCGGGATGGTGGAGGACGCCGGTCCGGCCGTGGTGCTGAGCGGTGAGCCGGCGCCGCCCGAGGGCTGGGCGCCGCTCGCCGCCGTCGAGGCGGAGGCGGAGGAGACGGCGGCGGACCGCGCGGACGCGCCCGGCGTCACCGTCTCCCCCGACGACCTGGCGTACGTGATCTACACCTCCGGTTCGACCGGCCGCCCCAAGGGCGTGGCGGTGCCGCACCGCGCCGTCCTCAACCTGCTGGACCACTGGGTGGCGCGCTGCGGCGCGCTGCCCGGCGAGCCCGCGTCGCAGTGGGCGAGCACGGGCTTCGACGTGGCCCAGCAGGAGCTGCTGCTGCCGCTGACCACCGGGGGCGTGCTGTACCCGGTGCCGGACGACGTCCGCCTGGACCCGGCGGCGCTGCTGGACTGGATGCGGGAGCACCGGGTGGCGCAGGCGTTCCTGCCGCCGGCCTTCGTCCGGTGGATCGACGAGGCGCCCGGGGAGCGCCTGAAGGGGCTGGCGCTGCGGCAGTTGCTGACGGGGGTGGAGTCGCTGCCCGAGGGCGCGCTGCACCGTTTCACCGAGGCGCTGCCGGGCCTGCGGCTGCTGTACGGCTACGGGCCGACGGAGACGACGGTGTACAGCACGGCGTACTTCACGCCCCGGCCGCTGGACCGGCAGAGCCCGATCGGCCGGCCGGTCGCCAACACCCGGGTGTACGTGCTGGACGAGCGGCTGCGGCCGGTGCCGCCGGGTGTGCCGGGTGAGGTGTACGTGGCGGGGGCGGGCGTAGCCCGTGGCTACCTGGGCCGCCCGGGGCTGACGGCCGGGCGGTTCGTGGCCGACCCGTTCGTGCCGGGCGGCCGGATGTACCGCACCGGCGACCTGGCCCGGTGGCTGTCGGACGGCGAACTGGAGTACGCGGGGCGCCGGGACGACCAGGTGAAGCTGCGCGGGTTCCGGATCGAGCCGGGCGAGGTGGAGGCCGCGCTGCGCGCCGAGCCGGGCGTCGGCGAGGCGGCGGTGCTGGTGGACCGTACCGCGCGGGGCGGTCCCGTCCTGGTGGCGGCCGTGGGCCGGGACGCCGCGGAGCCGCGCCCGGCGGCGGAGTGGCGGGCGGCGCTGGCCCGACGGCTGCCGGACTACATGATCCCGCAGGTCTTCGTGGAGTTCCCGCGGCTGCCGCTGACGGCCAACGGCAAGCTCGACCGCGCGGTGGTCCTGGAGCGCGCCGCGGCGCGCGGCCCCGCCGCCGTCAACCAGGCCAGCCCGCGCGACGACATCGAGCTGACGCTGTATCAGATATGGCGGAGCCTCCTGCTGCACCAGGACATCGGCGTCCGGGACGACTTCTTCGCCCTCGGCGGCACGTCGATCTCCGCCATCAAGCTGGCCCACGCGGTCCGCGAGGCGTTCGGCGTCACCCTCCAGGTGCGGGACGTGCTGCTGCACCCGACGATCGAGGCGCTGGGCGGGCTGCTCCGGGAAGGTGCGGCGGAGCGCCGCCCCGGGAGCCTGATCGAGTTCCGTCCGGGGACCGGCGGGGCGCGGGTGGTCTGCGTCCACCCGGCCGGCGGCACCGCGTTCTGCTATCTGCCGCTCGCCGGGCTGCTGCCGGACGAGGTCGGCGTGACCGGGATCCAGGCGCCGGGCCTCAACGAGGGCGAATCGTTCCTGCCCACGGTCGAGGCGATGGCGGAGGAGTACCTGCGGCTGATCGAGCCGCTGCCCGAGGGCCCGCTGGTGCTCACCGGGCTGTCGTACGGCGGCCTGATCGCCCACGAGATGGGCCGCAGGCTGGCGGCGGCCGGGCGGGCCGGGGTGAGCGTCGTGCTGCTGGACACCCACGGCACCGACGACCCGGCCGAGCGGGCGGCGATCGAGCCGGTGGAGCTCGCCGAGTTCCGCGACAAGCTCGTCCGCTTCAACGGGATGTACCCGGGGATCGACGACGAGCAGATCGAGCGGTACTTCCGGGTCTACAACCACAGCCGGCTCACGACGCGCGACTACGCGGTCCCGCCGACGGCCGCCCGCACGGTGCTGCTCCAGGCCGAGGGCCCGGAGGACGAGCGCGTGGCGCCCGAACAGCTGGTGCGCCAGCGGGAGTTCTGGATCCGGCGCACCGGCGGCGGCCTCACCGTCGAGCCGCTGGCCTGCGGCCACTGGGACGTGCTGGAGGGCGGCGGCGTGACCCGCGTGGCCGCCCTGATCGAGGCCGAGCTGTCCCGCTTCCCGGCGTCCCCCGCCGCCGTCCCCACCCCTCGTACCGCCCCGGCGCAGGAGACACGATGACGAGCACCACCCTCGGCCTGGCCCGGAGCGTCCTGGAACAGGCCCGCCGCACCCCGTCCGCGCCCGCCGTGGTGGAGGGCGACCGGATCCTCGACTACGCCGGGCTCGACGCCGGTTCCGCCGCCGTCGCCGGTGCCCTGCGCGCCCACGGCGTACGGCCGGGGCAGGCGGTGGCCGTGGCGCTGCCGCGCTCGGCGCGCCTGGCCCGGGTGATGCTCGGCGTGCTGCGGCTGGGCGCGGTGGTCGTCCCGCTGGACGTACAGAGCCCGGCCGACCGGCAGCGGCACATCCTGGCCGACTCGGGCGCCGTCGTGGTGGTGCACGACGGGACGCCGCCCGCCGGCGCGGGCGAGGGCGTCACCCCGCTCGCGGTGTCGGCGCTGGAGGCGGGCCCGGCGGCGGACGCACCGGCGGCCGGCCCGTCCGGCACGGCGTTCGTCTTCTACACCTCGGGCACCACCGGCGTCCCCAAGGGCGTCGACGTGCCGGAGGCCGGGATCCTGCGGCTGGCCCGGCCGGGCTGGCTGCGGCCCGGCGGCCCGAAGCGGTACGCCTGGCTGGCCAACCCGGCGTTCGACGCGCTGAGCTTCGAGGTGTGGGTGCCGCTGCTGACCGGCGGCTGCGCCGTGGTCGTCGACGACGCAACGGCACAGTCCCCCGAGTCGCTGGCCGCCGCGCTGAGCGACGCCCGGATCGACACCCTGTTCCTCACGACGGCCCTGTTCAACGCCGTGGCCGACGAGGTCCCCCACTGCTTCGCCGAGCTCGGCGAGGTGCTGGTCGGCGGCGAGAAGCTCACCCCGCGCGTCGTCCGCGACTGGTACCGCGCCAACCCGGACAGCGCCACGACGCTCTACAACGTGTACGGCCCGACGGAGTCCACGACCTTCGCGCTGATCCACCCGATCCCCCGCGACTTCGACGGCGACGCCGTGCCCATCGGGCGCCCGCTGCCGGGCACCGGCGTGCTCGCCGTGGCCGGCGACCGCCCGGCCGCCCCGGGCGAGCTGGCCGAACTCCTGCTGTCCGGCGAGGGGTTGGCGGCCGGCTACCGCAACCTCCCCGAGGAGACCGCGCGCGCGTTCGTCCGCCTGCCGTGGCACGACGGCGGCCGGGAGCGGTACTACCGCACCGGCGACCTCGTCCGCTTGGACGACGACGGGGTGGTCACCTACGCCGGGCGCGCGGACCGGCAGGTGAAGGTGCGGGGCTTCCGCATCGAGCCGGGCGAGCTGGAGCAGCGGATCACGGCCCATCCGGCCGTCCGCCAGGCCCATGTGTGCGCCCGGCCCGGCGCGGCCGGGGTGCTGGAGCTGCTGGCGTTCGTGGTGCCGGACGAGGGGCTGGCGTACGAGGAGTTCGACCGCCACCTGACGGCCGTCCTGCCGCCGTACATGCGCCCGCACCACCTGTACCGGGTGGCCGACCTGCCGCTGAACGCCAACGGCAAGGTCGACGAGGCCGCGCTGCTCGCGCGCGCCGGGGAGCCGTGGCGCCCCGAACACATCGCCGACGGCGGCGATCTGACGGCGTGGCAGCGTGAGGTGCTGGACCTGGCCGAGGAGGTGCTGGGCGTCACCGGCCTGCGGCCGGGCGACCGCTGGATCGCCAGTGGCGGCGACTCGCTCAAGGCGCTGCGGCTGCGCTTCGAGGCCCGCCGCCGCTGGGGCTGCGAGCCGCCGCGCGCGGCCGTGGTCGAGGGCGACTTCGCGTCCCTGGCCGCCTGCCTCGCCGCCCTGCGCGACGGCGCCCCGGCCGCGTACCCCCCGGTGCCGGCCCCGGCCGGCACCCGTTCGGCGCCCGCGACCTCCGAGCAGCAGCGGCTGTGGCTGCTCCAGCAGCAGGACCCGGACTCCCGCGCGTACCACGTGGGCATGGCCTTCCGGCTGGACGGCGCGGTGGACACGGGCGCGCTGCGCGAGGCGCTGCGCCTGCTGGTCGCACGCCATCCGGCGCTGCGTACGGCCTTCGTCGCCACGGCCGAGGGCCTGCGGCAGGAGGCCGGCGCGCCGTACGACCCGTGGGTGACCGGTACCGACACCGGTGAGGAAGCGCGACACCGTTTCCTCACCGCGCCGTTCGACCTGTCCCGCCCGGAGATGTGCCACGCCCGCTGGCTGCCGGACGGTGGCGATGACGACGGCGGCGGGACGCTGCTGCTGCGGCTGCACCACATCGCGATCGACGGCTGGTCGCTGAACGTGCTGTTCGAGGAGGTGTCCGCGGCGTACGCGGCTCTGGTGTCCGGCGCGGAGCCCGAGGAGCCGGCCGCCGTGCCGACGCCGCTGGACTTCGCCGGCTGGCAGGCCGAGTGGTTCGCCGCGCCCGGCTACGCGGAGCAGCGGGCGGCGCTGCGCGAGCGCCTGGACGGCGTCGAGGAGGCGGAGCCCGCGCTGCCGTCGCTCCCCCGGCCGGCGGAGCCCGGGCGGCTGCTGTGCACCACGCTGGACGCGGAGCGGCGGGCGGTGCTCGACCGGCTCTGCGCCGACCTGGGCCTCACCCGCTTCCAGCTGCTGCTGGGCGTGTACGCGTGGAGCCTGTACGGGGTGGCGGGCCGGACCCGGCCGCGGCTGGCGGGGCCGGTGGCCAACCGGCCGGTGCGGGAGTTCGCGGACAGCGTCGGCATGTTCGCCAACACCGTGCTGCTGCCCGTCGAGGTGGCGCCGCGAGAGACCCTGCGCGGCCAGCTGCTGCGCCAGGGCGAGCTGGTGCGGGAGGTGCTGGAGCGGCAGGACGTGGCGTTCGCGGACGTCCTGGCCGACCGGCCGTCCCGCACCGACGGCCCGCCGTTCGACTACCTGTTCGTCCTGGAGAACACGGATTTCTCCGCACTCTCCCTCCCCGGCGTCGCGACGCGCCCGGTGTGGGTCGCGCCGGCGGACGCCAAGTGCCCGCTGACCCTGTCCGTCGTGGAGCGCGGCGACCGCCTCGACTGCCTGTGGGAGTACGCCGCCGACCACTTCACGGCCGACGAGGTCGCGGCGCTGGACAGCCTCTTCCGGCGGGGCCTGGACGCGCTCGCCGCGGGCGGCGACACCACGCCCGCCGAGCTGGTGGCCGGCTACCGGCGCGGCCTGCCGGAGCCCGGGCGGGGACCGGCGGTCGAGCCGGCGTTCACCACCGTGGCCGAGGGCTTCGCCCGCCAGGCGCGCCGCACCCCGGAGGCGACGGCGGTGGTGACCCCGGACGGCCGGGAGGTTCGGTACGCCGAACTCGCGGCGTACGCGGCCGGGTTGGCGGCGGAGATCCGGCGGGACCACCCGCTGCCGGCCGCCGACCGCCCGGCGAGCGTCGCCCTGTACCTGGAGCCGTCGGCCGAGCACGTGACGGCGCTCCTCGCGCTGGCCCGGCTCGGCGTGACCGCCGTCCCGCTGGACCCGGCGTACCCGCCGGAGCTGCTGCGGCAGGTGCTGGACCAGGCGGCGCCGCTGTGCCTGCTGGTGCCGCCGGGCGGCGCGCCCGCGCTCGACGCCATCGCCCCGGAGGGGCTGCCGCGCCACCCCGTGGTGCTGTCGGCGGCGCCGGACGGCACGGACCTCCCGGAGAACCCGGGCACCCGCCCGCTGTACACCCTCTTCACCTCCGGCTCCACGGGCCGCCCCAAGGGCGTCCAGGTGCCCGACGCGACCCTCTGCAACCTGCTGCGCTGGCAGGAGACGGACGGGGGGCTCACCGGGCCGTCGGTGACCCAGCAGTTCTCGATGCTGTCGTTCGACGTGTCGTTCCAGGAGGTCTTCACCACGCTCACCGGCGGCGGCCGGCTGCACCTGGTCCGGCCCGGCTGGCGGCAGGACGCGCCCGCCCTGCTCGACCAGCTGGAGACGGCCGGCGTCGAGCGCCTCTTCCTCCCGTACGTGGCCCTCCAGTTGCTCGCCGAGCACGGCGTGCGGCTGGGCCGCTTCCCATCCCGCCTCCGCGAAGTGGTCACGGCGGGCGAGCAGTTGCTGTGCACGGACGCCATCCGCGGCTGGTTCGCGGGACTGCCGGGAGCCCGGCTGTTCAACCACTACGGGCCGACGGAGACGCACGTCGTCAGCGCCCTGTGCCTGGACGGCGACCCGGCCGGCTGGCCGTCCCGCCCGGCGATCGGCCGCCCGGTGGCGGGCGCCCTGCTGCGGGTGGTGGACGCGGCGGGCGAGCCCGTGCCGCCGGGCTGCCCGGGCAGCCTGCTGATCGGCGGCCCGATGGCCGCGCCCTGCTACCTGGGCGACGAGGAGCTCAACGCCGCCCGGTTCACCGAGGTGCCGGGCGACGGGCTGTGCTACCGCAGCGGCGACCGGGCGGTCTTCGACCGGCAGGGGCTGCTGCACTACCTGGGCCGCGAGGACCAGCAGGTCAAGCTGAGCGGCCACCGGCTGGAGCTGGGTCAGGTGGAGGCGGCACTGCTGCGCCACCCCGCCGTCGTCAACGCGGTCGTGGCGCAGGACGGCGGACGCCTGGTCGCCTGCCTCCAGTGCCACGGCGAGCCCCCGGCCGCGGAGGAACTGACAGGTCACCTGGCCGAGTTGCTGCCCGCGCACGTGCGGGTCGACCGCTTCCGCGCCGTGGCCGCGCTGCCCCTGACGCCCAGCGGCAAGCTCGACCGCCGCCGCGCCCTGACCGCGCCGGGCACGGACCTGCGTCCGAGGAGCGCCGCCGGGCCGGTGCTGTCGCCGCTGGAGGCGCGGATCTCGGCGCTGTTGGAGGAGGTGCTGGGCCGCCCGGTCGGCCCGGACGAGCGCTTCTTCGACGCCGGGGCGTCCAGCCTGGACCTGATGCGCTTCCACCTGCGCTGCACCGGCGAGCCCGGGCTGCGGTTCTCCATCCCCGACCTGTTCGAGCACGTCACCGTGCGGCGGCTGGCCCGCTTCCTTTCGGCCGGCGCGTCCACGGACGCCCCGGCCGTCGCGGAGAACCGTCCCGGCGCGGAGAACCGTCCCGGCGCGGAGAACCGTCCCGTCGCGGAGAACCGTCCCGTCGCGGAGGACCGTCCCGGCGCGGACGAGCCGATCGCCGTCGTCGGCATGGCCGTCCGGCTGCCCGGCGCGGACGACCTGGCCGCCTTCTGGGACCTGGTACGCGAGGGTCGGCGCGGCATCGAGCACTTCGAGGCGGCCGACGGCCTGGTGGGCGCCCACAGCCAGCTGTCGGGGCCGCTGGACTTCGACCCGGAGTTCTTCGGCATCAGCCGGCAGGAAGCGCGGCTGATGGACCCGCAGCAGCGCCACCTGCTGATGGCGTCGGTGCAGGCGCTGGCCCACGCCGGGATCACCGGCGACTCGGCGGCGCGGCGCACCGGCATCGTCGCCGGCTGCGGGGAGAACACCTACTTCCAGTCCCTGCTGCGGGACGCCGACCAGGCCGCGCTGCCGGACGCGTTCCGGCTGGCCCAGCACCACGACAAGGACTTCCTGACCACCAAGGTCGCCTACCACCTGGGGCTGACCGGCCCGGCGTTCACCGTGCAGGCGGCGTGCTCCAGTTCGCTGCTCGCGGTGCACGTCGCCGCCGGACTGCTGCGGCAGGGGGACGCGGAGGTGATGCTGGCCGGCGGCGTCCTCGTCGACCCGACGCTCACCGACGGCTACCGCCACCAGTCGCAGCACATCTTCTCCCCCGACGGCCACTGCCGCCCGTTCAGCGACGACGCCGCCGGGACGGTCGGTGCCAGCGGGGTCGGCGTGGTGGTACTGAAGCCGCTGCGGCTGGCCCGGCGGGACGGCGACACGGTGTACGCCGTGGTGACCGGCTCGGCGGTCAACAACGACGGCTCGGACAAGATGAGTTACAGCGCGCCCTCGCTCGCCGGGCAGCGCGAGGTGATCCGCACCGCGCTGCGGCGCAGCGGCCGCACCGCCGCCGACCTCGGCTACGTCGAGGCGCACGGCACCGGCACCCGGCTCGGCGACCCGGTCGAGGTGGGCGCGCTGCGGCAGGCGTACGGCCTGGAGGAGCCCGG
>NZ_JAIQLH010000192.1 GCF_020037025.1 Streptomyces huiliensis
TGGGCGCGCTGCGGCAGGCGTACGGCCTGGAGGAGCCCGGCCGATGCGCGCTGTCGTCGGTGAAGAGCCAGCTGGGCCACCTGGGGGCCGCCGCGGGCGTCGTCGGCCTGGTGCGGGCGGCGCTGGCCGTGCACCACGGGGTCATCCCGCCGACCGTCGACTTCCGGCGGCTCAACCCGCAGATCGCCGACGAGCGGCTGCCGTTCCGCATCCCCACGGCGGCGGAGCCCTGGCCCGCCGGCCGGCCGCGGGTCGCGGCGGTGAGCAGCTTCGGCATCGGCGGCACCAACACCCACGTCGTCCTGGAGGCGGGCGAACCGGCGGCTGGGGAGACCACCGGCCCTGTCGTACCCCTCCTGCCGCTGTCCAGCGGCAGCGAGGCCGGGCTGCGCGCCGACGCGGCCCGGATCGCGGACTACCTGGAGGCGCGTCCGGAGGCGTACGGGCGGGTGTTGCGGCACCTCCAGGCCGGGCGCCCGGCCCACCGGTGGCGGGCGGCGGCGGTGTGCGCCGACGCGGCGGAGGCGGTGGCCTGGCTGCGGACGGTGACCGGTGGCACGGCCGCGGCGGCGGACGGCACGGCCGTCGACGCCCGGGACCTGCCGGCCGCCGAGCCGGCGACCGCGTGGGAGTCGGGTACGGACATCGCCTGGCCGGACGGCCCGGCGCAGGCGCCGTGGGACTTCCCGCCGCCCGCCTTCGACCTGGCCCGCTACGAGATCGAACGGGCGGCCCCCACACAGGAGACGGTCCCCGCCCGGGAGCCCGCCTGGCCCGAGCGGCTGCCGGAGGCGGACTGGCTGCGCCAGCCGCACTGGGTGCGGCGGCACCACGCGGCGGCGGACCCGGTGTCCCGCGTCGCCGGCACCCTCGTCGTCCTCACGGACGGCCCCCTGCCGGACGGCGCGCTGGGCCCGTTCGAGGCGGCGTACGAGCGGGTGGCGCACGTCCGGGCCGCAGCGGCCTTCGCCCGCGTCGGCGCGGACCGGTACGAGGCCGACCCCGCCGACCCGGCGTCGCTGCGGCGGGTGTTCGACGCGCTCGGCGGCGGCGGGCCGGTCACCGTCGACTGGCTGCACGCGCTGCCGCTCGCCGTCGAGGGCGCCGTCGGCGAGGCGACGCTGGAGCGCGCCCGGTGGGCCTGTCTCGACACGCCCGCCGCGCTGCTGCGGGCCGCCGCCGACCTGCCCGCCGGGACGCGGCTGCGCCCGTGGTGGCTGTCGTACGGCGCCCAGCCCGTCGAGGGCCCGGTCGCCCGCCCCGAACTCGGCCTGCTGGCCGGCGCGGCCGAGGTGGCGCCGCAGGAGTGCGCCGTCGACGGCCGCTGGCTGGACCTGCC
>NZ_JAIQLH010000193.1 GCF_020037025.1 Streptomyces huiliensis
GCGCGACGGCACCGGCCGCGTTCCCCGCAGGCCGTCTGCCGCCCGGCGCGGGCGTTGTGGCCGGGCCGGGCCTCGCCTCGGAGGACTGCGGGGCGCGGCGGGAGTACGGGTGCCCGAGCGGGTCGGGGCCACCGGTGACCCCGCCGGCCGGTGCGGGGGCGGTCGAGCTTGCCTCCGCCTCGGGGCGGGGAGCGGCCGGGCCGGCACACGGGTGCCCGTGCCGGCCTGTGGTGCCGGGGTACTCGCCCGGCCCACGCCCGGGCCCGGCCTCCTCGCCCTGGCGGAGCGCGGCCGGTGGCGCGGGCTTGGCGGCGCCCGCCGTTCCGGTGGCGGGGACACCGGACGCGCCCGGCGTGGCCGGGTGAGGGCCCCGGGGTGGGGGCCCGGACGGGGCCCCGGTGCTTCCGGTGCGGGGGCGGGTGCCTCCTACCGTGGCAGGCAGCGCTCTGCGGACGGCCCGGACGCGGGCGGACCCGCTTCCGCCCGTGCCGTCGGCACCGCCGCCCGCGGCCCGAGCCCCCGTCCCGGGCGGGATGCCGCTGCCGGACGCCGTGCGGGCGGGGCCTGAGGTGCCGGTGGTGGCGGGCGAGGAGGCGGGGGAGGCCGTCGGGGCTTCGGCGGCAGTCGTGCCGCCGCCCGCGCCGCGCGCGAGCAGGCCGCGTACCGCCGTCGGCAGGTCCGGGGCCCAGCGCGCGGCCCGTGCCACCTCCTCCAGGCGGGTCGCCCGGGTCGGGACGAGGACGCCGGAGGCGCCGGCCGCCGCCGCGGCCTCCATGTCGCTGCCGATGTCGCCGATGACGACGCAGTCCTCCGGGTCGACGCCCAGGGCGCGGGCGGCCGTCAGGACCAGGCCGGGGGCCGGCTTGCGGCAGGGGCAGCCGTCGTGCGGGCCGTGGGGGCAGACCGCCCAGACGTCGAAGCGGCCCAGCAGCCGCTCCACCCGCGCGTTCACGCGGTCCACCTGGGCCGGCGTCAGCAGGCCCCGGGCCACGCCCGACTGGTTGCTGATCACGCCGAGGGGCACGCCGAGCCGCCGCAGCGCGGCCACCGCCTGCCGGGCGCCGGGGGCGGGGACGACCCGGGCCGGGTCGCCGTTGTAGGGCACGTCGCGGACCAGCGTGCCGTCCCGGTCGAAGAGCACGGCGGCCGGGAGCCTGCGGGCCGTCATCGCCGCACCCCCTTGCGCGGGGCGGTCCGCACCGGCACCGGGACGACCAGCGGGCCGTGTACCGCCGACCGTACCGGCCGGGCACCCCGGTGCCGCCAGGTGCCGCGCAGCCGGTGGCAGACCGCGAGTGGCGGGATGACCGTGCTGGTCGCGAGCATCGCCGCCACCTCGGACGCGGTCCGTGGGCCCGGCGCGATCCGGGCCCAGGCGAACTCCGCCGTGCCCAGCGCCCAGCCGACGGCCGCCGCCGCGCCCGCGCCCGGATGGCCGGAGACCGCCAGGGCGGCGGCGAGCGTCCCGGCCGCGGTCACCATCGCGTGCCCGCGCAGCCGCCCGCGCGGCGCCCCGGCCCTTTCCCACCAGTCGGAGCCGTGCAGCCGCCGCATCAGCGCGTCGTCGGCGTTGCCGGCCTGGGTGCGCACCGAGACCCAGGGGCCCGCGGGACGCACCGGGTGCCGGGTCGTCCGGGTGCCGCGCTCCAGCCGCCGGCCGGCCGCCAGGACGCGCAGCGCCAGGTCGGCGTCCTCGCGGAAGGCGCGCGGGAAGCGCTCGTCGAAGCCGCCCACCGCCTCCAGGACGGCGGTGCGGTACGCCATGTCGGCCGTGGCCCACCGGGCGTCCGCGAGGCCGGCGGTGTTCCGCTCCCAGTCGGTGGGGCGCCGGCCGGACGGCAGCGGCACCTCGATGACGCCCTGCACGCCGGCCACGTCCGGGCCCGCCCGCAGCAGGTCACCCGCCAGGTCGTCGCGCCACGCGGGCCCCACCCGGACGTCGTCGTCGAGGAAGACCACCCAGGGGCTGTCCACCGCGCGCCAGCCGGCGTTGCGGGCCGCCGCCGGCCCGTGGCCGCCGGCGCTCAGCACCGACGCGCGGGGCCGCAGCGTCCCCAGGGCCGCCAGCGGCAGCGGCGGCCGGGCGTGCCGGGGGCCCCGGCGGTCGTCGACGACGACCACCTCGCGGGGTTCCGGGCCCGCCGACGACGCCAGCGCGTCCAGGCAGTCGGCGAGGCAGGGCCGGCCCACGGTGGGGATCACCACCGCGTAGGAGAAGGAACTCACCGTTCCGGATGAGGGATTCATGCCGACGGCCTCCCTCCGGCGTACGCCCGGCCGCGCCGGATCGCGTACGGCCCGATGGCCAGCAGGTCCACGGGTGCCGAGCCGAAGCACTCCAGCGCGTCGCGCGGATCGTCGACCATCGGCCGGCCGGCCGTGTTCAGACTGGTGTTGACGACGACGGGCAGTCCGGTGCGGCGTTCGAACTCAGCGAGCATCCGGGCCACCAGCGGCTCCCGCCGCGGCTCCACGGTCTGGATCCGGGCCGTGCCGTCCACGTGCACGACCGCCGGTATCCGGTCCCGCCACGGCCGGGCCACACCGTGCACGAACAGCATGTACGGGCTGGGCAGCGGCCCTTCGAAGATCTCGGCCGCCCGGTCGGCGAGGACCATCGGCGCGACCGGCCGGAACTCCTCGCGCCCCTTGACGTGGTTGAGCCGCTCCAGGTTCTCGGCCCGGCCGGGATGGGCCATCAGCGAGCGGTGGCCGAGCGCCCGGGGCCCGTACTCGCTGCGGCCCTGGAACCAGGCGACGATCCCGTCCGCGGCCAGCGTCTCGGCCACCGCCGCCGCGATGTCCGGCGGCTGCTCGTACGGCACCCGGGCCCGTTCCAGCCAGTCGCGCAGCTCCTCGTCGGACCAGCCGCGGCCCAGGTCGGCGCCGTCCATCGGCGCGGTGGGGGCGCCGCCGTCCGCGGCGAGCTGGAGCGCGGCGCCCAGGGCCGTACCCGCGTCACCGGCGGCCGGCTGCACCCACACCCGGCGGAACGGACCCTCCACGGCGATCCGGGAGTTGGCGACGCAGTTGAGGGCCACCCCGCCGGCCATGGCCAGCGACTCGGCGCCGGTACGGGCGTGCAGCCAGCGCGCCAGGTCGAGGAGCAGCTCCTCCAGGCACTGCTGGGTGCTGGCGGCGAGGTCGGCGTGGTCCTGCGTCCACTCCTGGCCGGGCACGCGCGGCTCGGTCAGCGCCGCCCACGGCACCGCGCTCGCCCGGAACCCGCCGTCCTCCGTGACGTGCAGGTACTTCCGCACCTCGGTCAGGAACCGCGGCTTCCCGTACGCCGCGAGGGCCATCACCTTGTACTCGTCGCTGCTGCGCAGGAAGCCCAGGTGTTCGGTGAGTTCCTCGTAGACCAGGCCCAGGGACTGCGGCAGCCGCTGGGTGGCCAGCACCTCCAGGTCGCCGCCGGTGTAACGGCCGGCCAGGTGCGAGGCGCACTCGCCGCGCCCGTCCAGGACGAGGACCGCGCTGTCGGCGTGCGGGGCCGCGAGGCCCGCGGACGCGGCGTGCGCCACGTGGTGGGCGACGAAGCGGACGCGCGCGGGGTCCAGGCCCGGCAGGGCGTCGGCGAGGAAGGCCGGCGCCTCGCGGGCGTAGGTCTGCCGCAGGTGGTCCCACGGGTCGTCGAGTCCCATCTCGGCGGCGGGCAGGGCGAGCGCCGGGTCGTAGGAGTAGGCGACGGCGTCCAGGTCGCCGGGACTCAGCCCGGCGTGTTCCAGGCACCACCGGGCGGAGAGCACCGGCAGCTCCCAGGCCGCGAACGGCACCGGCCGCTTGCCGTGCTTGCGCCGGGAGAACCGCTCCTCCTCGGCGGCGGCGACGATCCGCCCGTCGGCGACCAGCGCCGCGGCCGGGTCGTGGAAGAGGGCGTTGATACCGAGGATGCGCATGCCGTGCTCCGTCTCTGGTGGGGGTCCGGACGCCGGGGCTCCGCGGGGACCGGGAGGGGGGTTACGAGGAGGGGGCCGTCCGCGCGAACCACTCCACGGTCCGCTTGAGGCCCTCCGCGCAGTCCACGCGGGGCGACCAGCCGAGGAGGCGGCGGGCCAGCGTGGTGTCGGGCCGGCGCTTGCCGGGGTCGTCGACCGGCCGGTCCACGAACTCGATGACCGAGGCGGATCCGGTCAGGTCCACGATGAACCGGGCCAGTTCGAGGACGGTCGTCTCGTCCGTCCCGCCGATGTTGACCGGACCGGGGTGGCCGCGGGCGGCGAGCGCCAGGATGCCGTCCACCGTGTCGTCGATGTAGGTGAGGGACCGCGTCTGGCCGCCGTCGCCGGCCACCGTCAGCGGCTCGCCGTCGAGCGCCTGCCGGATGAAGTTGGGCACCGCCCGCCCGTCGTTCGCCCGCATCCTGGGTCCGTAGGTGTTGAAGAGGCGGACGATGGCGGTGTCCGTGCCGTGGGTGCGCCGGTAGGCGGCGACCAGGGCCTCGGCGTAGCGCTTGGACTCGTCGTAGACGCTGCGCGGGCCGATCGGGTTGACGTTGCCCCAGTAGTCCTCGCGCTGCGGGTGTTCGAGCGGATCGCCGTACACCTCGGAGGTGGAGGTCAGCAGGAAGCGGGCGGCGTTCCGGCGGGCGAGTTCCAGGGCTGCCCGGGTGCCGTTGCTTCCCACCTCCATCGTCTGGATCGGCAGCCGCAGGTAGTCGGCGGGCGAGGCCGGGCAGGCGAGGTGCAGGACCAGGTCCACCGGTCCTGGGACGGCGGCCAGGGCGGCCGGGTCCGACACGTCGGCGCGGACGAAGGAGAAGCGGGAATCCCCTTCCAGGTGGGCGATGTTGTCGCGCGATCCCGTGGCCAGGTTGTCCACGCAGCACACCTCGGTGCCCTCGGCCAGCAGCCGTTCGCACAGGTGGGATCCGACGAAACCCGCTCCTCCGGTGATCACCGCACGGGTCCAGCGTCGTTCGTCCATGATCACACTCCTTCGCGTACGGGCACCGGTCCCGGTGCGGTACGGCCCGCCGGTGAGGGACCGGCTGTCGTCGTCCCGTCGGGAGGGCTGCCGCGGCGCCGGACCGTCCGGTGGCCGGGGCCCGGGGACGACGCGGAATGGAGTTCTGTCTCTGCGGCCGGCCGGGAAGGGCTCGGCGCGGGGGCGGTCACCCGGCCCGGCTCGACCGGGCTCGTGTCCCCGGGCTCACCCGGGGCTCGCGGTCGTGACCCGCCGTAGCGAATGCGACTCGGCTAGAAGCGTCGCACAGCCCCGGCGGTTGGGCCACCTGGGGCAACCCGGGCCCGGCGGCACCGCCCGTACCGCCCGTTTCGGCTTGCCCGCCCGGGGCAGGCGGGTGAGCCTGAGGAGGCGATCGGCGCCGTACGGACGCCGGCCCTCCGGGGCGGTCGCGTCGGCGGCGGGAACCGCGGCACGCGGGATGGACCCGGCCGACGGCCGCCGCGACGAGGCGATGAGGCATTGACCAGGAAGGACGTACGCGCGTGCCCGCTCAATCCGAGTCAGGCCGGGGCATCGACCCGGCGGCGCAGGACGCCAAGGACCAGCAGCTGGAACGGTTCCGTGCCGCTCCCGCGCACGACGCGCTCACCACCGACCAGGGCGTGCGCGTCGACGACACCGACAACGCGCTGCGGGCCGGCCGGCGCGGGCCGACGCTGCTGGAGGACTTCCACAACCGCGAGAAGATCACCCACTTTGACCACGAGCGCATCCCGGAACGCGTGGTGCACGCCCGGGGCGCCGGCGCCTACGGCTACTTCGAGCCGTACCAGTCGCTGAGCGAGTACACCTGCGCCGACTTCCTCGCCGAGGCCGGCCGCCGGACGCCCGTGTTCGTCCGCTTCTCGACGGTGCAGGGGCCGCGCGGGTCCGCCGACACCGTGCGCGACGTCCGCGGGTTCGCCACCAAGTTCTACACCCGCGAGGGCAATTACGACCTGGTCGGCAACAACATGCCCGTCTTCTTCATCCAGGACGCCATCAAGTTCCCGGACTTCGTGCACGCGGTGAAGATGGAGCCCCACAACGAGATCCCCACCGGCGCCTCGGCCCACGACACGTTCTGGGACTTCTGCTCGCTCCAGCCCGAGTCCACCCACATGCTGATGTGGCTGATGTCGGACCGGGCCATCCCGCGCAGCTACCGGATGATGCAGGGCTTCGGCGTGCACACCTTCCGCTTCGTCACGGCGGACGGGCGGGGCACGTTCGTGAAGTTCCACTGGAAGCCCAAGCTGGGCGTGCACTCCCTGGTGTGGGACGAGACGCAGATCATCGCGGGCCGCGACCCCGACTTCAACCGCCGGGACCTCTGGGAGTCCATCGAGGCCGGCGAGTACCCGGAGTGGGAGCTCGGCGTCCAGCTGGTGCCGGAGGAGAACGAGTTCGACTTCGACTTCGACCTCCTCGACGCCACGAAGATCATTCCCGAGGAGCAGGTGCCGGTGCGGCCGATCGGCCGCCTGGTCCTGAACCGCAACCCGCAGAACTTCTTCGCCGAGACCGAGCAGGTCGCCTTCCACACGGCGAACGTCGTGCCCGGCATCGACTTCACCAACGACCCGCTCCTCCAGGGCCGGAACTTCTCCTACCTGGACACCCAGCTGATCCGGCTCGGCGGCCCCAACTTCAGCCAGCTGCCCGTCAACCGGCCGATCGCCGACGTCCACCACAACCACCGCGACGGCTTCGGCCAGCAGGTCATCCACCCGGGCACCAACTACTTCCCCAACTCTCTCGGCGGCGGCTGCCCCGCGCACGCGGGCGTCGGCGGCGGGGCGGGCGTGTTCCGGCACTACGCCGAGCGCGTCGACGGCGAGAAGATCCGGGTGCGCAGCGAGAGCTTCCAGGACCACTACAGCCAGGCGGCGCTGTTCTGGAACAGCATGGCGGACTGGGAGAAGCGGCACATCGTCGAGGCGTTCCGCTTCGAGCTGGGCAAGGTCATGTCCATCGAGGTGCGCGAGCGCATGGTCGGGAACCTGGCCAACGTCAACGCGGACCTGGCCACCCTGGTGGCGGAGGGCCTCGGCCTGCCCGCGCCGGCGCCCGCGGCGAACGTCCCCACCGCCGCGTCCCCCGCCCTCAGCCAGGAGAACCTGCTCGGCGACGAGGGGGTCCGCACCCGCAAGATCGCCGTCCTGGTGGCGGACGGGACGGACGCGGGCCAGGTCGCCGCCGCCCGCGGCCGGCTCACCGCGCACGGCGCGATCGTCGAGGTGCTGGCCGCCCGCGACGGCTCCGTCCAGGGCGCCGGGGGCGAAGTCCTCGACGTGGACCGGGCGATGCCGACCATGGCGTCCGTCCTCTACGACGCGGTCCTCGTGCCGGGCGGCGCCCAGGCGGTGTCGGTGCTGGCCGCCGACCCCGCGGCCGTGCGGTTCGTCGAGGAGGCGTACCGGCACGGCAAGCCGCTCGCGGTCTTCGGCGACGGAACGCGGCTGCTGACGGCGGCCCGGCTGCCCGAGGACGTCGTCCTCGGCGAATCGGCGCCCTCCTACGGCGTGTTCGCCGGCGACGGTACCGCCTCCGTCGAGGACGTCGCCGACGCCTTCGCCACGGCCATCGCCCAGCACCGCTTCCCGCGCCGCCCGGGCCTGCTCAACTGAGCCCGGGGGAGCGCACGGTGAACGCCACCGCCGGCGACCGGCGCACGGTACGGGCGCTGCTCGACGCGCACGGCCGCACCTACGCCGAGGAGGCGGGCATCCGGCTGCGGGACACCCCGCAGCCGCTCTACCGCCTCCTCGTCCTGGCCTGCCTCCTCAGCGCCCGGATCCGGGCGTCGGTCGCGGTGGCCACCGCCCGCAGTCTCGCCGACGCGGGCCTGAAGGACCCCCGCCGGATGGCCGACGCCGGCTGGCAGCGGCGCGTCGACGCGCTCGGCGCGGGCGGCTACCGCCGCTACGACGAACGCACCGCCACCCAACTGGGCGAGGGCGCCGAACTGCTGCTCGACCGGTACGGCGGCGACGTCCGCCGGATGCGCGCCGCCGCCGACGGCGACCCCGGCCGCCTCCCGGCAATCCTCCAGGAGATCCCCGGCCTGGGCCCCGCCGGCGCGAGCATCTTCCTCCGCGAGGTCCAGGGTGTCTGGCCGGAGCTCCTGCCCTACCTCGACGACAAGGCCCTCCAGGGCGCCGCCCGCCTCGGCCTCCCGACCCGGCCCGAGCCCCTGGCCCGGCTGGTCGCCCCCGAGCGAACCTCGGCCCTGGCCGCCGCCCTCGTCCGCGCCGCGCTGGACGAGGACGTGGTGGAGGACGTACGGGGGCGGGCGGGGAAGTGAGGGCGGGCGTCCGCCCGTGAACACCGGGGCGGGAGCGGCGAAGCCGCGACCGCGTGCCGTGCGTTGCGCGTGCCGTGCGTTGCGCGTGCCGTGCGTTGCGCGTGCCGTGCGTTGCGCGTGCCGTGCGTTGCGCGTGCCGTGCGTTGCGCGTGCCGTGCGTTGAGACTCCGCCAACTTGAAGTCGCAGGTCAAAGGGCTGGTGTGATCGGATTGCGGGGTACTCGTGCTGGTCGCGGGCGGAAGTCCGCGGAGAAGATCGTCCGTCAGCGCGGTCGGCTTGCCGGTTTCCGTTCGCCTTGAGCGGTCAGCCTTCTACGATCCGATGCATGCTGGATCCCGAGCTGCTGGAACGGATCACCGCGCGGCGCGCGGAACTGGACGAAATGGAAGAACGGCTGGCCAAGGAGTTGGTGGAGGTTCGAGCTGAGCGGGATGAGCTCGCTGTCGCCGAACGGGTCCTTGAACGGGTGTCCGGGCAGCTCGCCGAGGAACACGCCTCGGACCTGCCGGCGCCCGGGCAGGTGGCCGGACGGGCGGTGATGCTGATCCCGCACCGCGAACCTGGTGTGGAGGAGCGCGCGCTGCCGCCGGACTACCAGCGCATTCTCACCGTTGTGCGGCAGGCCGCAGGACCTGTCATGGCCCGCGAGGTCGGCGAGGCGGTGGGCGTGGACACCAGCGTGCGGGCCAAGCTGGAACCGCTACGCAGCAAGCTGGTCAGACTCGCCGATCGCGGCTGGCTGCGGAAACTCCCCGACGGCCGGTTCACCACGCGCCTGTGACCAGGGGGCACCGCCGCCCGGAGCGGTGCGGCACGGGCGTAACCAGGGTGCGCCCGGAGGCCGTTGGAATTGTGTGACGAATACCAAAAAGCACGCCGAGGACACCTGCCCGCTTGTCTACCAGTGCCGCCTGTCCCTGTCCACGAGCACAGTCAACCATCTCGCCGATCTGCTCAGGCGCCATCTGAAGGCGATTCGATCCAGGTGGCGGATCCTGCCGCCCGGGAAGATCGCGGTGATCGTCCTAGCCGTGCTCCGTCACGATCAGCGCCTGGCCGACATGGCCGGCGGCAACAACGTGTCCGAGTCCACCGTCCGCCGCTGGCGCGACGAGCTGATCATCCTGCTCGCCGCGCAGGCACCGCGCCTGGACCGCGCCCTGAAGAAGGTCGCCAAACAGGGCGGAGAGGTGGTCCTGATCGACGGGACCCTCATCCGCACCCAGCGCCGCACCGGAAGGGCCGACCGGCGGAACTACTCCGGAAAACACCGCCGCCACGGCCTGCACTTCCTCGCCCTGACCGACGAGAAGGGCCGGCTGATCTGGATATCCGCGGCCCGGCCGGGCCGCACCCACGACAACACCGCCGCCCGCCACGACCACATCCTGGCCCACCTGCGCGCCGCCGGCCTCGGGGCGCTGGCAGACCTCGGCTTCCGCGGCCTGGACAACGACGTATGCGACCCCGTGATCGTCACCGGCTTCCACGCCAGCCGCACCCACAAGCTCACCCCAGGCCAGAAGACCGCCAACCGCGTCCTCGCCGTCGGACGGGCACCGGTCGAGCACGGCTTCGCCCACCTCAAGAACTGGCGGACCCTCACCAAACTCCGCACCGACCCCGCCCGCGCCACCCACCTCCTGCGCGCCCTGCTCGTCCTGACGAACCTCGAAGTCAACCGCTGACGGTAGGCGTAGATGCGATATCCGTCATTGTCCACGCCTTCACGGACGTCCTGGGGCTCCGCGACGGGATCGACGGGTGGAAGCGAGCACAATCCCATCTGCTCATGGGGGACGAAGAGCTGACCTGGCCCGGTTACCCGGCACCCGCCTCCACGCAGCAGAAGGCTGCTCGACTGGTCGCCGAGCTCCACGCGTGCCGGCGTACCGTCAGGACGTTTGGCCCGCAGACAGCCACGAGGGCCTTCCGCCGCGTTCGCCGAAAGCGCGTGATGCCCTCGCCCTGCCCCGAAGCGGCCGAGGCGGGATCCCGCAACCAACTGACGGCGGCCAGCGGAATTTCCCCACGTACGGCCACTCGGCGCCGTGACGCTACGTGGCCGTATGTGGGCGTGGTCCTCACCTCGTGTGCGGCTTTCGCCGTGCCGGTGTCAGCGGCGGAGTTGCCGGAAGAAGGCGCGGATGTCGTCGACGAACAGGTCGGGGACTTCGAAGGCCGGGAAGTGTCCGCCCTCGGCGTGTTCGCGGAGGAAGGACGGCCCACCGCCAGGGTGGAGGACCTTTCGGACGAGGGGATTGCTGTAGAAGAGGGAGGCGCCCATAGGGACGCCGTTGGGTTCACCCCAGCTGCTGTCGGGGGCGTGGGCCAGTTCCCAGTAGAAGTCGGCTGCCGCGGGGCCGGTGCGGGTGAACCAGTAGAGGCTGGCGGTGACCAGGACGTCCTCGCGGCTGAGCGGTGTGGTGGGGTTGGCCCACTCGGCGAGCTTTTCGGCGATCCAGGCCAGCTGGAGGATCGGGGAGTCGGCCAGTCCGGCGGACAGGGCGTTGGGCTCGGTCGAGTGGAGGACCCGGTAGCCCTTCATCTGGGACCAGGATCGCTGCGCCGCTTCGAGCCCGGCTTGTTCTTCCGCGTCGAGGCCCTCGGGCAGCGGGAGGTCCTCGCCGGCCATGCCGAGCTGGAGCCGGTCTCCGTGGGTGTGAGCGCCGATCACCCGTTCCGGCAGGAGCATCGCCATCCGGCCGGTGACCCCGGCGCCGAGGTCGCCGCCCTCTACCCCGAACCGCTCATATCCCAGCTGGGTCATCAGCTCCCCGAACGCCAGGGCCGTGCGTTCCAGATTCCACCCCCGCGCCGACAGCGGGCTGGAGAAGGCGAAGCCGGGCAGTGAGGGAATGACGACGTGGAATGCGTCGGCCGGGTCTCCGCCGTGCGCCCGCGGGTCGGTCAGCGGCCCGCTGGCCTCCAGGAACTCCACGAAGGAGGTCGGGTAGCTGTGGTTGAGTAGCAGCGGGATGGCGTCCGGCTCGGGGGAGCGCAGGTGCAGGAGGTGGATGGTCTGCCCGTCGATCTTGGTGAGGAACTGCGGGAAGCTGTTCAGCCGGGCTTCGTGGGCCCGCCAGTTGAACCCGTCCGCCCAGTACGCGGCCAGCTCATGAAGATAGGCCGGTGGGATGCCCCGGTCCCAGTCGGCGCCGGTGCCGGGCACCGGATACGGCGATCGGGTGCGGGCCAGACGGTCATGCAGATCATCCAGATCGGCCTGCGGGATCTGGATGCGGAACGGGGTGATTTCAGCACTCATAGTGATCAACGTAGAGGCTGAGCAGTTCGCCCGGTCTCGATGCCGACCACCGAAGTGGTCGTGTCATGCAAAGCCCAGCCCAGCCGCAGCGATCGGCCCTTGATCTCGTCACCCTTAGTGAGAATCGCGGCCAGATGGCTCCCCGATAAGTGGCCACGAGCGGGGAATCGCAACTGGCCACTGACAACCAACCCCGAGAGTGGCGGCGGCAGCGCCCCTCTGGATCCGTCCCTACTCACCCTCACAGGTGAATTGTGCGAAAAGCGATCCTAGAGGGTCGTTGTCCCTGCTGTCCTAGATGTGCACGTCCCTGACTCCCCCCAGAGGGAAGGAGACCTCGTCATGCATGCACCGAGGCACGTGAGCAGGATCGTGGCGACCGCCGGAGCGGCAGTGCTGATGCTGGTGGCCGGCATGGCCACCCCGTCACAGGCCGCCGAAGGCACCTTCTTCTACACCCGCGCCGATACCGGACAAGAGGCCTTCCTCGGCTCCACGCCCACCGGTCCCTGCCTTGCCATCCCCGGGGGCGCGCGCCTGGCACACAATGACACCGACACCGATGCCCGGCTGTACACCAACAGCAACTGCACCTCGACCAGCAGGTTCCTCGGCTCCCGGCAGCAGGACGAGTACACCGCGCCATACCCGACATATGTGAAGTTCGGATAGCGGCGCGCGCTACGCCAATCGCTGTGGTCCCGTGACCGGAAGAACGTCGTCGGGATCGGGGCCGCAGCCCGCCCCTCGACACAGGCGAGTGCACCCGTCCAGCCCCGCGTCACCAGCCGCTTCATCCGCGAGCGGACCCCTCGATCCGAGCCGGGGTCGTCTTTCCCCCCCAGCTGCACCGCGATCTGCTTCACCCGCTTCCCGCCGGCGACTTCCGGCACGGTGAGCACCGACAAGATCTGCTGGTACTCCGGCGCGAGCGTCTTCACGTCGGCGCCCTCGGCCCACAGCGCATGACGGAGCCTGCCACCGCGGCCCTGACCGGCGCCGTTTCCTCTGCCAACGACTCGTCGGCCAGCACCTCCGCTACATGACGGACGATCTACCCCTCAGACAGCCGCCCACGACCAGTGCAAGCACCCCGAGAACCGGTCACACCAGCCCTTTGACCTGCGACTTCAAGTTGGCGGAGGCTCCGTGCGTTGCGCGTGCCGTGCGTTGCGCGTGCCGTGCGTTGCGCGTGCCGTGCGTTGCGCGTGCCGTGCGCGGAGTGCGGTCTCGGGGGTGCGGGGGCTTGCCCCCGCAGGAAACGGTGAAAGGGCGGGGGGGGGGCT
>NZ_JAIQLH010000194.1 GCF_020037025.1 Streptomyces huiliensis
CAGGAAACGGTGAAAGGGCGGGGCTGGGGCTCATCTCACCCCCCGTCACGCCGCCCGCGTCAAAGACACCCTCTCTTCGGCCCGTTCCGCCGCGGCCGGCGCATCCGCCGCCTCCCGCGCCCGCCGCGAGCGGAGCGCCAGCCGAGGCCAGGCGAGGAGCAGCACCGGGTAGATGGCGTAGCCGACGCGGGAGGCGGGAGCCAGGAGGATGGCCACGGCCAGCCCCAGGGCCAGCCGGTCGGCAGCGGCGACGGCGTCGGCGGGCGGCCGGAGCAGGAGTGACGCTCCGACGGCGGCGGCGCCGAGGAGCAGCAGGGCGACGGCGACGGCCCCGCCGTGCGGCACGAGGGTCGCGATCAGGTGCCCGATCAGGGGACTTTCGGCGGTGGACGGCGCGGCGCCGAGACCCAGCGGGTACAGCACGGCGTTCTTCCAGAAGGCCGCGCCGTCCACCAGGGCGACGGGTATGACGGCGAGCAGGGCGGGGCCGACGGCCCAGGCGGCGCACCGGGCCGCGGCGCGCCCGCCGTGCCGCGCCGCGAAGAGGGCGGCCAGGACCGGCAGGGCGGGCCAGGCCGTCCACTTGAGGGTGGCCGCCGCCCCCAGGGCGAGGCCGGCCGCCACCGGGCGGTCCCGGTGGGCGAGGGTCAGGGACAGGCAGAGCAGGCCGACGACCGGCGGGTCCACCCCGCCGATGGCGAGCGGCAGCGCGACGAGCGGACAGGCCGTCAGCCACCAGAGGGCGCGGCGGCCGCTCCCCGCCGCCCGGGCCGCGGCGGCCAGCGCGGCGAGGAAGCCGCCCAGGAACCAGAGCCGGGCGCCCGTGAACACGCCCCCGCCGAACAGGGCGTGCGGCAGGCCGAACAGCGCCATGCCCGGCAGGTAGGGGTTGAAGTCCCTGACCTCACGGGGGTCCGGCCCGTACGGGGTCCCGGAGGACAGCAGCAGGTCCGCGCCGCGCTCCACGACGCCGACCTCCATCTGCGCCTTGCCGATCACCACCAGCCACAGCAGCGGGACGACGAGCGCGCCTACGACGGCGGTCACGGCGGGGCCGCGCGCCCACGGCCGGGGGAGCAGGGCCGCGTACAGGGCCGCGCACCCGTAACCGGCGGCCGCGGTCAGGCCCCAGATCCGCTGTGAGGTGTCGGCGCGGGACAGCAGGCCCACCACCAGCGACGCGGCGGCGCAGAGGACGAGCAGCGGCCGGTCCCACCGCCGGCCGCGCATACGCGCCGCCGGGCGCCCGGGCCGGGCGAGAGCAGTGAACATGAGAAGCGACTATACATACCGTGTATACGCGTGGTGTCTAGATGGGGTGCACAGTCGCAGGGAAGGCAGGAGTGCGGATGTTTCGCGGTGCCCGCTCCCGCGCCGCGCGGATCAGGGACCCGCGCCGACGCCGACCGGGGCGTCCGCCGCCCCCTTCCCGCCCCCGCCCACCGGGCGCCGCAGCGACGACCGGCCCGCCCGCCACGCCTCCACGACATGACGCTCGAACCGGCCCTCCACCCACAGCGTGGCGGTGACGCCGAACTCCACGTCCGCCGCCAGCCCGGCCTCCTGCCGCAGCAGTCCGCCCACGACGTCGCGCCGCACGAGCTGCTCGTGCACCGCGTCCGCCGACACGTGCTCGGCGTAGAAGCGGACGGCCGCGGGGCCCGCGCCCAGCCGCTCCATGGCCCGGACCAGCCGCCGCGAGCCGGGCGGCGAGGTGCACTCCAGCGTCGCGAAGTGGCCGACCAGGCAGCCGCGCAGCGCCCGGTGCAGGCCGAAGAGCGACATCAGGTTGCCGGTGGCCAGGGTGACCGCGGGGACTGCGTCCACGTAGCGGCCGTAGGTGTCGTCCAGGCCCAGGTCCCGCATCAGGTCCGCGTACAGCGTCGCGTGCACCCGGTCGGCCCGGCCGGCGCCGAACTCGTCGTACTCCACCGCCACCAGGCCGGCCTTGGCCTGGCCCGTGAGCCGGGGGATGGCCCAGGCGTGCGGGTCGGCCTCCTTCAGCTGGTAGACGGAGCGGTGCACCGCGTACTCGCGCAACTGCTCCGACGTGCCGTGGTCGCGCAGGTAGTACGAGGCGCCGTCCGCCCCGCCGTCGTCCGGCGGTTCCGTGACCAGCTCCTCCAGCGCCGCGTCGACGTCGCCCGCGGCCGGCGCGTCGGCCCGCAGCGCCGCCAGGAAGGCGCTCTCCAGCACGGCCCGCAGCCGCAGCACGCGCGGGTCCCACTCCCAGGCGTCGGACACGCCCGGCAGGCCGCGGTAGTGCAGTTCGTAGCAGAGGTGGAGGGCCAGTTGGACGTCCTCCCCGTAGGGGTCGGCCGCCGCCACGGCCGGCGCGCCGGGCAGCGGGTCCCGGCCGTCGCCCGGATCGCGGCCGAACAGTTCCAGGAGCGCGCCGGACAGTTCTCCGCGCGCGGCCGGACAGTGCATCGTGAGCCTCCGATGTCCGCAGGGTTCGCGGAAGGAACGGGTACCCGGCGCCGCTCCCGTCACGCCCGCGGCCTGCGACGGCGGCGGTGGCTGGTGTCGCACCAGGGGAACTCCTCGCTGCGCCGGCAGGTGCAGAGAGCCACCACCGGGCGGTCCGAGCGCACGACCGAGCCGTCGTCCATGACCACTTCCACCGGCCCCTCGACGAGGAACGGGCCGTTCGGCTCGCGCGAGATCCGGCGGGCGGGCCTCGGCGGCTCCGGGGGGACCTCCGGGCGCGCGCCGTCCCCGGGCGCCCGCCCCGCGTCAGGACCGGGTGTCTGCCCCGCATCACGTCCGGGCGCCCGCCCCGCGTCACGTCCGGGCGCCCGCCCCACGTCAGGGCCGGTCGCCCGCCGCGTGTCAGGAGTCGTGCCGTCCACGGATCACCACCAGCTCCTCCTTGTCCTGCCCCGGCGCCAGCAGCCCGCGCTCCCGCAGCCAGCCGGCGCGCTCGCGCAGGACCGGCCCGAACGGCACGGACCTGCGGTCCACCACCTCGGCCGCCATGCCGGACCGCCGCAGCAGCTCCAGCGTCCGCTCCTCGCCGCTCAGCGCCGACTGCACCAGCAGCAGCACCCCGGCCGGCCGCAGCAGCGGCGGCGCCTCCGCGCACAACTGGTCGAGCACCGCCCGCCCGTCGTCCCCCGCCTCCCAGGCGCGCGCCGGCCCCCGCCCCGGGAAGGTGCCGTCGGGGGAGGGGACGTACGGGGGGTTGGCCAGGACCAGGTCGAAGCGCCGGCCCGCGACCGGGGCGAGCAGATCGCCCCGCCGCACCTCGACGCGGCACCCGGCGAGCAGGGCGTTCAGCCGCGCCGTGAGGACCGCCCGGCGCGAGGCGTCGACGGCCGTCACCCGGACGCCGCGGCCCCGGCGGGCCGCCGCGAGCGCCAGGGCGCCCGTCCCGGTCCCGACGTCGAGCACCCGGGCCCCGGCCGGCAGCGGCTCCCGTTCGAGCGCCTCGGCCAGCAGCAGCGAGTCGTCCTGCGGCGCGTAGACCCCGGGCGGCCGGACGAGCCGCCGCGCGCGGCGGGTCCGGGCGCTTCCGGCGGCCGGCTCCGGGGCCTGGCGCACGGTGGGCGGGACCTCTGGGGCCGTCACAGTTCCCGCAGCGCGGGCAGCAGTTCGTCGGTCGACCATTTCAGAAACGACTCCTGGTGTCCGCCGCCGATCTGGACCAGCGCGATCTCCTCGAACCCGGCTTCCGCGTACGGCCGGACGGCCTCGACGAAGTCCTCCACCTTCGACCCGCAGGCGATGCTCTCGGCGATGTCGTCCTTGGTCACGAACTGGGTCGCGGCGGTGAACCCGCGGTCGTCCCGCAGCTCGGAGTTGACCTTCCAGCCCAGGCCGAACCAGCGGAACTGGTCGTGGGCCCGCTCGATCGCCGCGTCCCGGTCGGTGTCGTAGCAGACGGGCAGCTGCCCCACGCGGGGCTTCCCGGCGCCGCCGTGCCGGTCGAAGGCGTCCAGCAGCTCCTTCTTCGGCTCGGTGGCGATGACCAGGTCGGCCAGGTGCCCGGCCAGCCTGCACGACCGCTCGCCGGACACCGCGATGCCGATCGGCGGGGCGGTCTCCGGCAGGTCCCACAGTTTCGCGTGCTCGACGTCGTAGTGCGGGCCGTGGTGCGTCAGGGTGCGGCCCTCCAACAGGGCCCGGATGATCCCGGTCGCCTCCTCCAGCATCTCCAGCCGGACGTCCGGCGACGGCCAACCGCCGCCCACCACGTGCTCGTTGAGGTTCTCTCCCGACCCCAGGCCCAGCCGGAACCGGCCCTCGGACAGCAGCTGCACCGTCGCCGCCTGCTGGGCGACCACGGCCGGGTGGTAGCGGACCGTCGGACAGGTCACGTACGTCATCAGCGGGATCCGCGAGGTCGCCCGCGCCGCGGCGCCCAGGACGGCCCAGGCGTTCGAGGCGTGGCCCTGGGAGGCGAGCCAGGGGAAGTAGTGGTCGGACGTGACGGAGAAGTCGAAACCCGCCTTCTCGGCACCCACCACGTGCTCGACCAGCTCCAGCGGCCCGGCCTGCTCGGTCATCATTGTGTAGCCGATGTGCACCATGCACCCCCGAGTGCCCTGAGCGCCCCGGGGGAAACGCGTGCCGCCGCCCCCGAGCCGTTCGGCCGAACGGGACGTGCGCGCGGTGATCCGGCGCGGCACACTCGGCCGTGAGGGGGGCGTCACACCTCTCGAAAGGAAGGCGCGCGATGAGCGCCAAACGCAAGGCCAAGGCCAAGGCGGAGCAGATCAAGGGCCAGGTGAAGGAGACCGCCGGGCGTGTGGTCGACGACCGGCGGATGCAGGCCGAGGGCCGCACCGAGAAGACCAAGGGAGACGTTCGGGAGACGGCGGAGGACGTACGGCGCACCATGAAGAAGTGATCAGGGGCGCGGCGGACCGCCGCCCCTGAAGCGAGATTGTCACCGAGTGAAGCGAGATCGTCACCGAGGTCCCGGACGCCCGGCGTCCGGGACCTTCGCGCGCCGCGGGCGGCGCTCCGGGCCGGTCGGGAGCAGGGCCGGCGGGGAGTCTGGCCGGTCGGGCGCCGGGCCGGTCGGTCAGGAGCCGGGCGTCCCGCCCTCCCGCGTCACCCGGACGGTCCGCAGCTCCGGGTCGGCCGCGTCCGGCAGGTGCATCCCCGCCTCGATCCCGGTGCGCAGGTACTCCAGGACCGGCCTGGTGAGGCGTTCGCCGGGCAGGGCCGTGGGAATGCCCGGCGGGTAGGGCGTCAGCATCTCGGCGGCGATCCGGCCCTCGGCCCGGTCGTAGGGGACGTCCTCGACGGGACCGAAGTAGGCGTCCCGGGGCGGCTGATCCTGTGCCATGCGCAGGTCGTGCGGGGACGGCACGTTGACGGCGGGCGCCGGCCGCAGCCCGGAGGCGTGCTCGGACAGGTCTCGCAGCGCGTCGAGCAGGGTCCGGGCGGTCTCCTCGTCGTCGGCGTGGGTGAGCTGGGCGCTGATCCGCCGGTGGTCGACGAGGTGCAGGTCGATGCGGTGCCGGTCGCGCAGCCAGTCCGCCGCCCGGTAGCCGGTGGTGCCGAGCTCCGCCATGTCGATGATCACGGGGAGCGGGTCCAGGTCCGCCGCCAGCCCGGTGCCGGTGAAGTCGGCCCGGTCGTTCACGTGCAGCCCGTCGATCCGCTCGATCTTCTTGCGCACCGACGCCGCCAGTTCCAGCGTGCGGTCGAGCAGTTCGCGGCCGTGCAGCATCATCTGCCGCCGCCAGCCGTCGATCCCGGCGAGGATGAGGACGGACGGGCTGGTGGTGCCCAGCAGGTCGGCGCGGGACTTCAGCGCCGCCGGGTCGATCAGGTCGCCCTGGAGGTGGAAGACCGAGCCCTGCTCCAGGCCGCTGCCCATCTTGTGGATGCTGGTCACGCACACGTCGGCGCCCGCGTCCATCGCCCACGTCGGCAGGTCGGGGTGGAACGGGAGGTGGGCGCCCCACGCCTCGTCCACGATGAGCGGCCGCCCCCGCCGGTGGCAGACCTCGGCGATGCCCGCCAGGTCGGCGCAGGACCCGTACGGGGTCGGGCTGGTGACCAGCGCGCCGCGCGCGTCCGGGTGCGCCGCGAAGGCCCGTTCGAACGCCGCGGCCGACGGCGGGTGGGCGAGGTGCCGCTCCGCGTCCCACTCCGGCTCGACCCACACCGGGTGGATGCCCGCCAGGATCAGCCCGGCGACCACGGACTTGTGCGCGTCCCGGCCCACCAGCAGCTCCTCGTGCGGGCTGGCGACGGCCAGCATCGCGGCCTTGACCGACAGCGAGCTGCCGCACGTGGTGAAGAACGTGTGCTCGGCGTGGACGGCGTCGGCCATCAGGGCCTCCGCCCGCTCCAGGACCCGCCCGCTGGTGCGCCGGTCGTCCAGGCCGCCGGAGGCCAGGACGTCCGAGCGGAACACCGACTCGCCCAGCTCCCGCCGGGCGGCCGGATCGGCGCCCCTGGCCTGCTTGTGGCCGGGAGGGGTGAACGGGAGCCGGCCGGCCTCGTGGTAGGCGACGAGTGCTTCCAGGACGGGGGCCTGCGTGTGGTCCATCGGTTCCCTCCGGACGGCCGGCGACGTTCGCTACGAGTGTGACCCGACGCCCGCGGGGGAAACTCGGCCTCCCCGAAGAGGCCGGTCAGCCGGACGCCGGGGTCCAGTCGGCCACCAGCGCGAGCAGCCCGGGGAAGCGGGCCTCCAGGTCCGCCACCCGCACCTGGCTGCGCCGCTCCAGGCCGTACTGGCGCTGCCGGGTGACCCCGGCCTCGCGCAGCGCCTTGAAGTGGTGGGTCAGCGAGGACTTGGGCCGGTCGAGGCCGAACCAGCCGCACGGGTGGTCGAACGCCTCGGACTCCAGCAGCAGCCGGCGGACGATGCGCAGCCGCAGCGGATCGCTCAGCGCGCCGAGGACGGTCTCCAGCCGCAGGTCCGCCACGTCGGGCTCGGGCAGCGGGTCCGGCGTGCCGGCCGGCTCCGGGGGGACGGTGAAGACGGGGGCGGGACGGGCGGTGGTCATCCGCTTCCTCACTTCCGGGGGCGATGCGTTCGACGAGCTGTACGAGTTTGATCGTACTGCATGCTAAGTTCGAAACAACTCGTACAGCGGCGCCCCGAGCGCCGCAGGCGGTGCGCCGGCGTGCCCCGGCGCGCCCTCGATTCCTCGAACCACCCGCAGAAGGAGCTCCGGTGACGGACATTCGGCTCGCCCCCGTGCCCGCACGACCCGCCCGCCAGGCGCCCGCCCCCGCCGGGGCCACCGCCCCCGGGTGGTGGGTGTGGGCGGCCGCCTGGCCCGTGACGGCCGTGTTCGTGCTGTCCAACGCCGCGACACCGCTCTACGCGCTCTGGCAGCGGGACATCGGCTTCTCCCGCGGGACCCTCACCCTCGTCTTCGCCTGCTACATCGTCGGACTGATCGGCTCGCTCCTCGTCTCGGGCATCCTCTCCGACCGCATCGGCCGCCGGCCGGTCCTGGTCCCGGCGGTGCTCCTCGCCCTCGTCGCCTGCGGGATCTTCGCCACCGCGTCCTCCGTCGCGGCCCTGATGGCCGCCCGGCTGCTCACCGGGATCGCCGTCGGAGCGGTCGTCTCCACCGGCATGGCGGCCGTCTCCGACGTGGCCGGGCCCGCGCGCCGGTCCCAGGCGGCGCTGCTCGCCTCCACCGCGATGGTGCTCGGCGCGGGCCTCGGCCCGCTGCTGGCCGGCGTGCTCTCCGAGACCCTGCCCGCCCCCACCACCACCGTCTTCGCCGTCGAGGCCGTCCTCCTCGTCCTGGCCCTCGCCGTCGTCCTGCGCATGCCCCTCCCGCGGCCGGCCGGCGGCAGCGGCGGCTCCTGGATCCGGGTGCCCGGCGTCCCCCGCGGCCGCGGCGGCGACCTGCTGCGCGGCGTCGCCGTCTTCGCCCCCGGCATCACCGCCACCTCGTTCGTGCTCTCCCTCGGCCCCTCCCTGCTCTCCAACCTCCTCGACACCACCAACCGGGTGGTGGCCGGCGCCATGGCCTTCGTGATGTTCCTCGCCGCCACCGGCGTCCAGTTCGCCGTCCGCCGACTGCGCCCCCGGAACGTCCTGCTCGCCGGCGCCCTGAGCACCGTGCTGGCCATGGCCGCCCTCGTCGCCGCCGTGCGGCTCTCCTCGGCCGGCTTCCTCGCCGCCGCCGTCCTCCTCGCCGGCGCCGGCCAGGGCATGGGGCAGCTCGGCGGGCTCTCCCTGCTCAACAGCACGATCCCGGCCCGCCGGCTCGCCGAGGCGAACGCGGCCATGAACGTGGGCGGTTACGTCCCGGCGGGCACCCTGCCCGTCGCCGCCGGCTTCCTCAGCGACGCGGTCGGGCTGCCCACCGGGGCGACGGTCTTCGCCGCGGTCCTCGCGGCGGCGGCGGTGGCCGGGGGGCTGACCGTCCTGGCGCGCCGGGACCGCCCGTCCGCGACCGTCTGACCGGGCCGCGGGTACGTCGGTCGAGCGGGGCCGGGAATGCTTCCCGGCCCCGCTCGGTTGCGTCGACACGACGGCGGGCGGTGAACTCCCGGGCCGCGCGGGTATGCCTGAGCCCGTGTGAGCCGTACGGGACCACCGCACGGCGTCACGCACGCGGCGTCATCGAACGGCGTCACCCGACAGAGTCACCGACGGAAGGGCAGCACCCATGCCGCTGAAAGGCGAGTACGAACCGAGCCCCGAGCAGTGGGTCAGGGACCAGGTCGAGCTGTACGAGAGCTCCGGCGGAACCGAGGGGACGACGCTGCGCGACATGCCCGTCGTCGTCCTCACCACGCTCGGCGCGAAGAGCGGCAAGCTCCGCAAGACGCCCGTCATGCGGGTCGAGCACGAGGGCAAGTACGCCGTCGTCGCGTCCCTGGGCGGCGCCCCCAAGCACCCCGTCTGGTACCACAACCTCAAGGCCGACCCCCGGGCCGAACTCCAGGACGGCCCGCTGCGCCAGGACGTGACGGCCCGCGAGGTCACCGGCGAGGAGAAGGCCCGCTGGTGGGAGCGGGCGGTGGCCGCCTACCCCGACTACGCGGACTACCAGGAGAAGACCGACCGGGAGATCCCCGTCTTCGTCCTGGAGCGGACACCCGACGGGCACTGAGCCCGGGCGCGGGCCCGTGCGTGGACGGCGGTGGCGGCGCGGCTCCGGCACCCGCCGCCCCGGCCGCGGTCGGGTGTTCCGTCAGTCGGCGGGCGGGGTGCGGGCGGACAGCAGGAGCGCCCAGGAGACGCAGGCGAAGGACGCCGTGGACGTCAGCGCGCGGACCAGGTTCCAGCGCACCCAGGGGCCCTCGAAGGCGCTGCGGACGGCGGCGAGAGCTGCGGCGCCGTCCGGCGTACCGGCCGCCTCCAGCCGGTTGTTGAGCGGTACGTTGACCGTGCCGGTGATCACCAGCACGGCCAGCTGGAAGGCGGCGGCCGCCGCGATCCACCCGAGCACGGCGCGGCTGCCGCCGCGCAGCTCCAGCAGGGCGGCGAGCGCGATCAGCGCCAGCGAACCGAGGAAGGAGAGCATGAACCACCCGTTGAGGATGGCCGTGTTGATCCGCCGCATCACCTCGACGAAACTCCGGTCGTCGCTCCGGGCCAGCCCCGGCATCACGGAGCAGGCATAGGAGTAGAACAGTCCGGCGCCGAGCCCGGTGGTCACCACCGCCCCGAACAGGACCGCAGTGCGTAGCCCAGACACACCCATTACACCCGTCACGCCCGCCATATCCGAAACCCCCGTTCGCAGTGCCGTGCCGCCAGTCAACCGGCCGGGCCCGCCCGCGGCCATGAGCGAGAAGCTCGGCCGCATACGCGAGAGTCCGGCGGACCTCATGGCGGCGGTCGGTCCCGCGTCGGCGGGTGCTCCCGCACCGGCGGGTGAGGACGCGCTCGGCGCGCTCCTCGCCGGGGCCCGGGCGCGGGGCGCCTTCCTGCTGCGCTCGGTGTTCGACCCGCCGTGGGCGATCCACGTCCGGGACGAAGCGCCGCTGACCGTCCTGACCATGGTCCGCGGCGAAGGCTGGATCGTGCGCGACCGGCGGCCGCCCGTCCGGCTGCGCCCCGGCGACCTGGCGGTCGTCCGCGGCCCCGAGCCGTACACGGTCGCCGACGACCCGTCGACCGAGCCCCGCGTGACCGTCCACCCGGGCCAGGTGACGACGGACCCGTCCGGGGCCGGACTGTGCGTGGAACTCCACCGCGGCGTACGGACCTGGGGCGAGCGCCCCGACGCCGCGCACGCACTGGTCAGCGGTACCTACCAGCTGCCCGGCGAGGTCAGCCGGCGCCTGCTGCGCACCCTGCCGGGCGTGCTCCTGCTGACCGCCGAGGACTGGCACTCGCCCCTGCTGCCGCTGCTGCGGGACGAGATGGCCCGTGACGAACCCGGGCAGGCCGCCGTCCTGGACCGGCTCCTCGACCTCATCCTGATCGGAGCGCTGCGCGCATGGTTCACGCGGCAGGGCGCCGACGCCCCCGCCTGGTACCGCGCCCACGGCGACCCGGTGGTGGGCCCCGCGCTGGGACTGCTGCACGCCGACCCCGCCCGGCCGTGGACGGTCGCCGCCCTCGCCGCCGAGGCCGGCGTCTCCCGGGCGGTCCTCGCCCGTCGCTTCACCGAGCTGGTGGGCGAGCCGCCGATGGCGTACCTCACCGACTGGCGGCTGTCCCTCGCCGCCGACCTCCTCGCCTCCTCCGACGCCACCCTGGCCGCCGTCGCCCGGCAGGTCGGCTACGGCAGCGCCTTCGCGCTCAGCGCGGCCTTCAAGCGCGTCCGCGGCCTCAGCCCCGCCCGGCACCGCGACGCCGTCCGGGCGCCGGGGGCCGGCGGGTGACGGCGGCGCGTCCTCACGTGGTGAGCAGCCGGGAGGCCAGGACCGCCCCCGGGCTGGTCTCCAGCAGTGCCTCGGTCAGCGCGTGCCCCGCCGCGTCGAGCTCCGCGTCGCTCATCGGTCCGAGCGCGTCGAGGATGAACAGCGCCCGGGTGGTGGTGCCGGTCAGCCGGGTGCGGGTGCACTGGCGCCAGTTCCAGCGGCGGCAGGTGACGCCCGCGTCGTCCCGCCAGACGACCTCGCCGGGCGGGCAGTGCTCGACGGCTGCCTCCCCGCCCGCCGTGGTCTCGAACGGCTCGTCGCCGCCGGCCCGCACCAGCCGGGGCGCGCCGGCGTAGTGGTCCAGGTCCTCGCCGCCGAGCGGCAGGACGTGGGCGACGGAGACCGCGTTGTAGACGTCGGTGAGCCGGTCCACGCGCGGCAGGCCCGCGGGGGCGCGGCGGATCAGGGCCTCGGCGCTCGGCCGGGTCCGCTGCGGCTTGGCGCCGAACGCGCGGAACGCCTCCCGCCAGGCCGCCAGGTGCGGGTGCTCCTCGGGCGGCGCGTCGGCGAAGCGGCGGCGGGCGGACTCCTCGGCCGCCGCCAGCAGCCGCTCGCTCGCGGCGTCGCTCGGCCCGGGCCTGAGGCCCTCGGCGGCGACGAGGAGCGCCCGGTAGTCGGGCCGCAGCGCGTGCACCGCGGGGTCAATGACGGCGGCGTCGAGCAGGCTCTTGAGATCGGCGGTGGCGGCGGACATGCGGCTCCTTGGCGAGTTCAGTGCAATGAACTCTAGAGTGCCACAGGATGCACCGCAGTGGAATCGGTCGTCATGGTGTTCCGGTGGGTGTCGCCATGTGACGTGCTGCCGGGCGGCTCGGGCGCGACCGACCGCCCGGCAGCGGGCGGGTGGCGGTCAGGCGGCCGGATCGCCGACGGCGCTGCGTCCCGCTCGTTCGCGACCGGGCCGACCGCCCGTCCTACGCGAGACGGTCGAAGCAGTCGTAGTTGCGCTGCGCGACGATCCTGCCGTCGCGGAACTCCAGGAACACGGCGAGGCGCGCCCGCAGCTCGTGCCCGGCGGGCAGCGTGCCCAGCGGCACGGCGAGCGTGCCCCGCCAGACGGCCTCCAGGGCGACGGTGTCGCCGGCCGCGACCGCCTCGACGATGTCGAACGCCTGCTCGCTCAGTACCGCGCGGCCCCGCTCCGCCGCCGCCAGGATGGCGGGCAGGTCGCGGACGGCGCCGTCGGGGGCCAGGGCGTTGGGGTACTCGCGCTGCACCGCGTCCGGATGGAAGAAACGCGCCAGCTCCTCGCCGGTGGCCTGGCTCGCCACCGCCGCGTGGTAGCGGACGGCGGTCTCGACGTTGGGGTGCCGCGGGGTGGCCGTCATGGCCGTCAGGGTAGGGGCCCGGCCGGGGGACGGGGAAGGTGCCCGCGCGCGGTGGCGGGCCGGGTGGGAGAGCGAGCGGGTCAGGTGAGGCCGAAGACGTCGACGGCGTCGCCGAGCGTCCGGTAGCGCTCGGGAGCGGTGGTGAAGACGGTCCAGCCGGAGGGCACCGCGACGGCGGCCGTGTGCGCGAGGGCGATGTCGTCGAGCCCGTACCGCCGCATCATCGCCCCCGCCGCCTCGACGGCCGCCAGGTCCAGCGGCCGGATGAGCACCGACGGGCCGCAGCGGGCCAGCAGCAGTTCCAGCGCGGCCCGGGCGCGGCCGGGCTTCTCGCGCTCGGCGAGGACGAGCTCGGTCTGCGGCACGTTGACCGAGACGGCGTGCCAGCTCCACCGGTCCGCGAGGACCTCGTGCTCGATCCTGCGGTCGGTGGCCAGGTCGCAGAGGAAGCCGGCGTCGAGGACGACGCCCGTCACCGCGTCGACGGTCACGCGGCGCTGCTCCGGCGGGTGGCGATGTACTGGTCGAGCGGCAGCCGGGTGCGACGGCCCGTGGCGTCGTCGGCCCACTGGCGGGCCAGGGCGATGGACTCCTCGTCCAGGCCGAAGTCCTGCCGCAGCCGCTCCTCGCTCTCGCGGTGGCGGCGGTCGCGGTCGATCTGGCCGGCCAGCGTTCTCGTCACGAAGGCGGACACGGACTCGATGACGTTCGCGTCCTTCAGGCCGCGCAACTGCTCGGCGAGCTCGCGGGGAACCGTGATGCTGATCCGCTCGAAATCGGGGGTCTGCTCGTCGCCCATGGTCGAATACTACGGGAGCCGCCCCCGGGCGCACCGCCCGTCGGGTGACGCGGTGGCGCGCGCCGGGGCCCGGGCCACTGCCCGCACAATGCGCGCCGTCCGCCCGGTTGTTGACATCGTGTGCGGGGCGTGTCGGTGAGGGCGTCGGGGGCGTGGTCACGCGCCGTTGGTGCCGTCTTCGCTGTCTGTGCCGTCGGCGTCGTCCGCGTCGCCTGGATCGTCGGCGTCGGCGGTTTCGTCGACGAGCGACGCGTCCGACACCAGGGCGCGGGCGGCGTCGGCGAAGAACCGCTCGTCGGCGCCGGGGGCGAGGCCGAGGACGACGCCCTGGCTGAGGCCGACGAACAGGCCCCGGAGCGCGGTGGCCAGCCGCCGCGCCTGACGCGGCGTCACGACGCCTCCGCCGTGCGGCCTGCCGGTGAACACCGCGGCCAGGTTGCTCTCCTGCTCCCGGACGGCAGCGGCCAGCCGGGTGCCCAGCTCGGGGTCGTGCACGGCCATGTCCAGCAGGGTGATCTGCAGCGACACGGCGGCCCGCGCGTCGGGGGCGTCGCAGCCGCGCCGGTAGTAGCGGGCGAAGGCCTCGGCCGCCTGCCGGAGGTCCGCGTCGTCGGGGACCGCCTCCGCGATCTCCTCGTAGTGGGGTCGCAGGCGCTCGGTGACCAGGGCCACCACCAGGCCGCTCTTGCTGCCGAACAGCGAGTAGACGGCCCCCGTCGTCAGCCCGGCCCGCTCCGCGATCTCGTCGAGCCGGGCGCGGTAGCCGTCCCGGGAGACGACCTCCAGTGCGGCGTCCAGCAGGGCCCGGCGGTTGCGTTCCTTGGTCTCGGCTCTTGTCATTCGCATAGTGCGATTATTCTAATAATGAGGTTACGGAAGTGGAAGCGGGACGCCATCAAGGAGGCGCGTTCATGACCAGGACCAAGGCCGCGAGTCGGAGCGGGACACGGGCGGAAGCGTCGTCGACGGCGCGCATGTGGGCGGGGGCGCTCGCCGACGGCGTCTTCAAGGTGGTGCTCGGCGCCGTGTTCGTGCTCGCCGCCTCCGGGACCGGCGATCTGCTCGGCGTGCCGGCCTGGCTGCCCGCCGCCACCGGCGCCGCCCTGCTGATCGGCGGCGGGATCGAGATCGCGTACGTGCGCCGCCGGCCGCTGCCCGCCTTCCTGCGGCTGATGATCACCTACGACGGCGGCTGGGCACTGGCCACGCTCGCCGGGCTGCTGGTGGCGTGGCGGGGTGGCACCGCCGGGGGCGAGGTGTGGCTGGGCTACCAGGTGGTGGCTCCGCTCGCGTTCGCGGCTCTTCTGGCGTCCGCCGGTCCGTCGCGGCCCGCCGCCGGGACCGACTCCTGACGAGGGCCCGAGCCGTCCGGTGGCCGGTCCGCCGGGCGGCGGGGGCGGGGGAGCCGGTCTAGGGTCGAACCGTGCGGTGCCGGGCGAGACGGGACGGAGGCGGGCCGGCCGGGCGTTCCGGGACGGCCCGGCGGGGCGGGCCCCGATGACCGCCCGCCCGCGCGAGGAGCGGCGCGAGGAACGGGTGGGCGGCACCACGGCCCTCTCCGCCCGCCGCGTGGCGTGGATCCGGCTCGCCATGACCGTGCCCCTGGTCATGGCGGGACGCCGGCCGCCCGACGTCTCGTACCGGCACTGGTTCGACGGCCTGCTCGTCGCCTACCTCGTCTGGGCCGTCGGCCGGATGGTGTGGATCCGGCGCCGCCCGGTGGCCGACGTGCGCGGCGCCGCGGGCGCCCTCGTCGTCGACCTGGCGCTGATCACGGCCCTCGCCGCGGTCTCCGGCGGCCCGGACTCCCCGGTCCGCTACGCCTACTTCCTGTGGTCCACGGCCACCGTCCTGTGGCAGATGCCGAAGGTCACGGCCGTCTTCGGGGCCGCCTGCATGGTCTGCTACGCGGCGATGTCGGTGCCGCACGCCCTGACGCACCCGGCGGGGGAGTCCTGGGACATCGTCGTCGACGAGGCGTACCTGCTGTGGACGGTCTGCGCCTCCGTGCTCATCGCGGTCCTGCTGGCCCGGCGCAGCCGGCGGGTGGCCGAACTGCTCCGCACCCGCGAACTGCTCCTCGACGACGCGCTCGCCGCCGAAACCCGCGAACGGTCCCGGGTCGCCGACGCCCTGCACGACGGCGCCGTGCAGACGCTGCTGGCCGCCCTGCACGACCTGGAGGAGGCCGAGGGCGCCGTCACCGACCCCGCGGCCCGCGCCGCCCTCGACCGGGCCCGGGACGAAGTGCGGCGCACCGTCCGGGAGATGCGGGAGATCATCTTCAACCTGCATCCGCAGATCCTCGCCGCCGCCGGGCTGGGCGCCGCGCTGGAGGCGGCGGGGGAGCGGTTCGCGCGGCGCGGCGGCTTCCGCGTCCACTACGACGTGCGGCTGCCCGGCCGCGTCGGCCACGAGGCCCTGCTCTACTCCACCGCCCGGGAGCTCCTCCGCAACATCGTCCGGCACGCGCGGGCCGCCGACGTCCGGCTGACCCTGGCCACCGAGGGGGACGAGACCGTGCTGACCGTCCGCGACGACGGCGTCGGCTTCGACCCCCGCGTCGTCCGGGAACGGCTGCGGGCCGGTCACATCGGCCTGGCCAGCCACTCCGTACGGGTCGAGAGCGCGGGTGGGCGGTTCACGATGGACAGCGCGCCCGGCCGCGGCACGACGGTCGAGGTCCGGCTGCCGACGGCGGCGCCCGGCCCGTCGCCCGACCCGCC
>NZ_JAIQLH010000195.1 GCF_020037025.1 Streptomyces huiliensis
GGCGCGCAGCCGGACCAGGGCGGCGAGGGCCGCCGAGCCGTCCGGCAGGCTGTCCGGGACGGCGCAGAGCGCGGCCACGCCCGAGCGGGCGGCGAACGCCGAGCTCGGACGGTCGCCCTCGGCCCTCTCGGCCCCCTCCGCCTCGTCGGCCTCCGTCCGCCAGGGAGCCACCGCCAGCAGCGCCAGCGGCCCGTCTCCCGCCGGGCCCAGGGCCTCGCGCAGGGCCAGGCGCGCCGCGTCCCGGCCCGCCGGGCGCGCGGTCAGCAGGTCCCGCAGCAGTTCGCCCAGCTCGGCACCGGCCCGGGCCTCCGCCGCCAGCAGGGCGCCGATCCGGGCGGCCGTCTCCATCGCCTGCGCCACGCGCGGGTCCGGCGCGGCCGGGCCCAGGTCGAGGCCGGCCAGGTGCTCGTCGTCCAGCAGCCAGACGTAGCCGTGGACGATGCCCCGGTGGCGTACGGGCAGGCAGATGCGGCCCTTGAAGACACCCGCCGCCGGATCCGGCGGGATCCGCATCGGCGCCTGCGCCCGGGCGATACCGAACGCCTCGAACCAGGCCCGGACGGCCGCCGTCGAGCGCCGCTGGAGGATCGAGCGCGTCCGCACCGGGTCCATGGAGACTTCCAGATCGTCGTCGCCGCCGTGCGCGCCGAAGGCGATCAGGCCGAAGTCGCGGTCCTCAAGGGTCGCGGGGGCCCCGAACACCGCCGAGATCTCGTCCACGAGCTGCTGGTACTCGCCCCGCATGACGTGCAGCACTCCCTTTCGTCCCTTGTGTCCCGTCCCCGTCGTCTCCGGGCACCATTGTCATACATCTGTCTGAGATCCCGGCCACGGATGCGTGACAGCTGTCGATGGCCCGCGGGGTGGCGTGAAATCTACGTTTCACGTCGAGTTGGTTATGCCGTCGTCCCAGGGGGGACCGGCCGTCATCGTGGAGGTGCCCGTGCTGGGTCCCGTCATCCTCGCCGCCTCGCGCAGCGACCGCATGCGTCGCTTCGTGTCGGCCGCCCCGGGCACCAAGCAGGTCGTCGACCGCTTCATCGCGGGCGAGACCGTCGGCCAGGTCATTCCGATCGTCAAGGACGCCGCGGCCAAGGGCCTGGAGGTCACCCTCGACGTCGTCGGCGAGGACATCACCACCGTCGAGCAGTCGTACGCGGCCCGGGACGCCTACCTGGAGCTGATCGAGCGCCTCAAGGAGCTGGGCCTCGGCGAGCGCGCCGAGATGTCCGTGAAGCTGTCGATGTTCGGCCAGGCGCTGGAGGGCGGCCACGAGCTGGCCCTCGCCAACGTCCGCCCGGTCGTCGAGGCCGCCGCCGCCATCGGCACCACCGTCACCCTGGACGCCGAGGACCACACCACCCTCGACTCGATGTTCGCCATCCACGAGGAGCTGCGGAAGGACTTCCCGCAGACCGGCTGCGTCATCCAGGCGTACCTCTTCCGCACCGAGGACGACGCCCGCCGGCTCGCCGCCGCGGGCAGCCGGGTGCGTATCGTGAAGGGTGCGTACAAGGAACCCGCCTCCGTCGCCTTCCAGGACAAGGCCGAGATCGACAAGGCGTTCGTCCGCATCGTCAAGATACTGATGGCGGGCGAGGGCTACCCGATGATCGGGTCGCACGACCCGCGTCTGATCGCGATCACCCAGGAGCTGGCCCGGCAGGCGGGGCGCAAGCTGGACGAGTACGAGTTCCAGATGCTCTACGGCATCCGCGGTGACGAGCACGTCCGGCTGGCCGCCGAGGGCCACCGGATGCGGGTCTACACGGCCTACGGCACCGACTGGTACGGGTACTTCATGCGCCGGCTGGCGGAGAAGCCCGCCAACCTGCTGTTCTTCCTCCGCTCGATGATCACCAAGGGCTGAGACCCTCACAACCCCGTAAGGAGCCATGAGACTCATGGACGCTGTCACCCAGGTCCCCGCCCCGGTCAACGAGCCGGTGCACTCCTACGCCCCGGGCTCCCCGGAGCGCGCCCGCCTCGAGGCCAAGCTCAAGGAGCTCGCGGGCAACCCCATCGACCTGCCGATGACGATCAACGGCGAGAAGCGGATGGGCGGCGGCGAGCGCTTCGACGTCGTACAGCCGCACAACCACAAGGCCCGCATCGGCACCTACGCCAACGCCACCGAGCAGGACGCCCAGGACGCGATCGACGCCGCCCTGGCCGCCGCCCCGGCCTGGCGCGCCATGTCCTTCGACGACCGCGCCGCGATCATCCTCCGCGCCGCCGAGCTGCTCGCCGGCCCCTGGCGCGAGACGCTGGCCGCCTCCACCATGCTCGGCCAGTCCAAGACCGCCCAGCAGGCCGAGATCGACACCCCCTGCGAGCTCGTCGACTTCTGGCGCTTCAACGTGCACTTCGCGCGCCAGATCCTCGCCGAGCAGCCGGTCGCCAACTCCGCCGGCGTGTGGAACCGCAGCGACCACCGCCCGCTGGAGGGCTTCGTCTACGCGATCACGCCGTTCAACTTCACGGCCATCGCCGGCAACCTCCCGACCGCCCCCGCCCTGATGGGCAACGTGGTCGTCTGGAAGCCGTCCCCGACGCAGACCCACGCCGCCGTGCTGCTGATGCAGCTCCTGGAGGAGGCCGGCCTCCCCAAGGGCGTCATCAACCTGGTGACCGGCGACGGCCTCGCCGTCTCCGAGGTGGCCCTGAACCACCCCGAGCTCGCGGGCATCCACTTCACCGGCTCCACCAAGACCTTCCAGTACCTCTGGAAGACCGTGGGCAACAACATCGAGAAGTACAAGGGCTACCCGCGCCTCGTCGGCGAGACCGGCGGCAAGGACTTCGTCGTCGCCCACCCGAGCGCCGACCGCGCCATCCTGAAGACCGCCCTGACCCGCGGCTCCTTCGAGTTCCAGGGCCAGAAGTGCTCGGCCTCCTCCCGCGCCTACATCCCCCGCTCCATCTGGGAGGACGGCTTCAAGGAGGAGTTCGCGGCCGAGGTCGACGGCATCACCATGGGTGACGTCACCGACCTGTCCCACTTCATCGGCGCCGTCATCGACGAGCGCGCCTTCGCCAAGAACAAGGCCGCCATCGACCGCGCCAAGGCCGACCCGACCTGCACCATCGTCGCGGGTGGCAGCTACGACGACTCGGTCGGCTACTTCGTCCGCCCGACCGTCATCGAGTGCACCGACCCGTCCAACGAGGTCTTCACCACCGAGTACTTCGGCCCGATCCTCGCCGTCCACGTCTACGAGGACGGGGACTTCGACGCGATGCTCCAGCAGATGGAGTCCGTCTCGGCGTACGCCCTGACCGGCTCGGTCATCGGCCAGGACCGCGCCGCGGTGGCCGACGCGATGGAGAAGCTCCGGTTCGCCGCGGGCAACTTCTACATCAACGACAAGTCGACCGGCGCCGTCGTCGGCCAGCAGCCCTTCGGCGGCGGCCGCGCCTCCGGTACGAACGACAAGGCCGGTGCGGCCACCAACCTCCTGCGCTGGGTCTCGACCCGGTCCATCAAGGAGACCCTGGTCCCGCCGACCGACTACCGCTACCCGCACCAGGGCTGACCTGCCCTTTCCCGGGTTTCCCGGGTCCCCCCCGTCCGGCCCGCGCCGGGCGGGGGCGTTTCCGTCGCCTTCTACGCGGCGACGGCGTACGCGGGTGAGCCGAGCCGTAGCTCGGCCGGTGCCCCGCCCCCGCCGCGCGCCGCGCCCAAGGCGGCTCTGACGCGGCGGGCCTGGTGCGGCGAGCAGCGCTCGTCGAGCCCGTCGGCGGGGACCCAGGCGTAGCCGGCCAGACCGGGCCGCTCGGGCAGCCGCACGCTGATCTCGTCGCCGAGCGCGGCCACGGCGTACACGAAGGTGATCCCGGCGCCGCTGCCGTCCCCCCGGACCCAGTCGGTGGCGAGCAGCCGCGCGGGGCGGACGGCCAGGCCGGTCTCCTCCCGCACGGTCCTGGCCATGGCCTCCCAGGTCGGCTCGCCCGCGACCGCCGGCCCGCCGGGCAGGCGGAAGTTGGTGCCCGGTACGCCCGGGTGCGCGGGCGACACCATGAGCACGTCCTGCTCCTCATCCCTGGTGGGGGAGGGGCGGCAGATCAGCGCCCGCGCGGTCACGCGCACGCACGCCGCGGGATCCGCGCCCGTCAGGCCGAGCCTCCGCCGGTGCGCCAGCAGCTCCCGGGTGATCAGCGCCAGGCTCCGGCAGTAGGAGAACGCGGACTCCAGCCCGTCCCCGGGGCCCGTGCACCGGGCCCGGTACGTCGCCTCGTCGGCGGCCCGCTCGGCGGCGACCCGCCGCGGGTCCTCCACCGGCAGCGACTCCCGTGCCGTGCCCTTGATCCAGGGCGCCCACTCGTTGATGAAACGGCGCAGTTCCGCCGCCGACGCCTCCATGATCTCCGCCGGCGGCGGCATGCTCGCGGTGAGGATCAGACCGGCGGTGCTTTCGATTTCCGCCTCGGCTTCTGCGCGGAGCGCCGGTGGGGCGGCGTGGGGGCCTGCGTGAGGCATGGCGGTACCTGGCCAGACGGGCATGAGGGTCGGTCTCCTCGGTGCGGGGTGGTCATCGGGAACCGCTGCACGCCGGCGCGAGCGCTGTTTTGTTCGCTTACGTGTGCGAGGCCGCGCGGCGGGCATCACAGGGTCGAACACAGCGTCAAGCGACGGGAGTTACGTGTCGCGGTTCCGGTCTCCAGTATCGGCCCGGGCCCCTATCCTCGACCCCATCTCGGGCTTGAACGATCGACTGATTCGAATGGGGGCAATCATGGATGGTGCTGCTCCACTTGATCCGTACCAGGTGCGCGTGATCCGGCTCGGGGCGGCGATCCGCGAGCACCGGCTAGCGAAGGGGTGGAAACAGGCGGAGCTGGGTACGGCGGTCGCCTTGTCGCACACGGCGATTTCTCACTTCGAAAAGGGATCGCATGTGCCGAGGCGCGACGTCACCCGCCGCATCGATGATGTCCTGGGGGCGCGCGGCCGTATCTGGACGCTCCGCGATGAACTCGACGACGATCCCGGCGCGAAGTGGAATCAGCGACTGCTCAGGTATGAGTCGCGCGCGGTCCGGATCCGCCAGGCTGGCGGGGTCATTCCTGCCCTTCTCCAGAATCCGGAGTACGAACGGGCGATCATCGAGAAGAACAATCCGTTTTTCGGTGGGGATGTTGAGGACAAACTCAAGTACCGGGCGCGTCGTCACGCGATTCTGAAGCGTCCGGATCCGCCCCAGTTCTCCGCACTGATCAGCGAGGCGGCCCTCTACTCGCTGATCGGCAGCAGATCGATCATGCGGAACCAACTAACGGACTTGATCGCCTCGTCGCAGGAGCCTGGGATCGAGGTGAGGATTGCACCGTTCGAGGGCAACGCCGATTTGCTGCAGGTCTTCGGAGGCTTCACGATCATGGACCTTCCCGGAGGGAAAACGGTCGTGTATGCAGCGTCCGGTCTTCGAGGGCTCCTCATCGCCAAGCCGGAGGAGGTGGCCGGATACATCGGCATCTATGATCAGCTTCAAGCCAGGGCGCTCGACGTCGAAGCGTCAAGGGTGCTGATCCGTAAGGTGGTTAGGGAGATGTACGGTGCGTAACACCACGTTTGACCTGTCCGTAGCTGCCTGGCGTAAGAGCTCGCACAGTTACAACGACGGCAGTTGCGTCGAGATAGCCGAACAGTTCCCCGACATCCTCCCCATACGCGACTCCAAAGCCCCCGAGCGGCAGCCGATCACCGTCCCTCGCACCGCCTGGGCCTCCTTCGTGACCGCCATCGCCGCCACCGGCGGCGAGCCGCTGCCTGCCCGCGGCCGGTGAGGTCGCCGGACAGGCAGTGGGTGGGGGCGTGGGTCACACGTACGTGAAGTCCACGCTGTTGCTCTTCCCGTCGTCACGGACGGCGACGACATGTACGGTGCCCTTGCCAGGCGGGACCTCTACATCCACGTCCGTGCTGTCCCCGTAGTTCTCCACGAACGTGTCGTCGACACTGACTTCCTTGTTGCCCCAGAGAAGCTTGGTGGTGCCATCGAGGTCGCCTTGGAGGGTGACCCACTTCTGGCCTTCCTTGCCCTGGTCGGGCTGGATACGGTCAATGTGCGGAGCCATCTCTGCACCCTTTCGACTAGGTACCGGTGGCCTTTGAGCGCCACTCTCCCAGTCGCGCACCGGGGAATGGGGAAGGCGACATCACGATGGGCCAAACGGGTGAAGCAGGGGACGGCGCGTATAGGCTGAATTCCGTACGCAACGGACAGGAGGCCGAGGTGCCCGAGGCGACACTCGCCGACGTGATGGCGGAACTCACCGCGCTCGAAGACCCGAAGACCCGCAGGGTGAACGAGAAGCACGGTGACGATCACGGCGTGAATCTCGGCAGGCTGCGCGCGCTCGCCAAGCGGCTGAAGACGCAGCACGGTCTCGCGTGCGAGCTGTGGAAGACGGGCGACAGCGCGGCGCGGCTGCTGTCGCTCCTGATCTGCCGCCCGAAAGCGTTCGGGCGGGACGAGCTGGACGCGATGCTGCGCGAGGCGCGCACGCCCAAGGTGCACGACTGGCTCGTGAGCAACGTGGTGAAGAAGAGCGCGCACGCGGAAGAGCTCCGCGTGGCGTGGTCGGCCGACGCGGATCCGGCGGTCGCGAGCGCCGGCTGGGTGCTGACCGCCGACCGCGTGGCGAAGAAGCCCGAAGGGCTCGACCTCACTGCCCTGCTCGACGTCATCGAGGCGGAGATGAAGGAGGTCCCGGACCGGTTGCAGTGGGCGATGAACGAGTGCCTGGCCCGGATCGGGATCGAACACCCCGAGCACCGCGCCCGCGCGATCGGGATCGGCGAGCGCCTGGGGGTGCTCAAGGACTACCCGACACCCCCAGGCTGCACCTCCCCGTTCGCACCCGTCTGGATCACCGAGATGGTGCGCCGCCGGCAGGACGGGGCGGCGGCCTGACCCAGCCCGTAAGCCGCACGGCGGTGACGACTCGATACGATCTCGCCGTGATCGTTTCCAGCGCCCGCACCACGGTCTTCGACATCGACGGCACGCTCTGCTTCGACGGGAGGACGATCGACGGCAGGATCCTCGCGGCCATCGAGAGCTGTGAACGCGCCGGGCATCAGCTGGTGTTCGCCTCCGCCCGGCCGGTCCGCGACCTGCTGCCCGTCCTCGGCGGGGCCTTCCCCGCCGCGACGCTGATCGGCGGGAACGGCAGCCTCGTCTCGGTCGGTGGCGAGGTGCGGGCGCGGGCCGTGTTCGAGGCCGGTGACCTCGGCAAACTCCTGGTGGAGGCGGACCGCTACCGGGCGGGCTACCTCGCCGACGGTCCCTGGGACTACGCCTACACGGGACCGGCCGACCACCCGATCCTCGGCCGCGTCGATCAAGGCCGCCTCGCCCGCCGGGTCGACCTCGCCGACCTCCCCGCCGTCGTGAAGTTCCTCGTGGTCAGCGCGGCGGATGTGACCGACATGGCGGCCCTCGCCGAGGCCGGCCGGGTGCTCGGAATGACGGTCAACCACCACCTCGACGAAGGGCTCATCGACATCGCGCCCGGCACGACGAACAAGTGGGAGGCCCTCGCCTCCCTGGGCATCGACCGGTACAACGCCTTCGGCAACGACATCAACGACCTCGACCTGCTGCGCAACGCGCGGCACTCGGTGCGCGTCGGCACTCACCCCGGCCTGGACGGCGTCGCCCGCGTCACGGTGGTCGCCGACCCGGAGGCCGTCGCCGCCGAGATCGCCCGACTCGCCGCGGCGACCGACGCGGGCCGACCGGTCAGTGACCCGAGAACCGGTGCCCGTTGACCTCGACGAAGCCGATGTAGTACAGCAGGGCGGCCACGGTCGTGAGGCGGTGGCCCATGACCCAGATCGACTGGCCGGACGGGTTCTGCCGCGAGTTGCGCACGAAATCGGAGATCTCGCCCCACTGGTTCTCCAGCGCGGAGTTGAGGATCTCACCTCGGGGAGCGCCCGCGTCGTAGTCCAGGGGACGGTTCTGGTTGGGGTTCTGGATGTTGCCCCGGATGACGTCGAAGACGCTGCCGAAGCGCGCCGCTTCGGAGAAGGCCTGGATCGCGATGACCAGCGAGCGGCCGATGGTGTCGTTGTACTGGTTCGCCCGGCCGAGTTCCCGCATCGCGTTGTAGATGCGCTCGGGGTTCATGACGAGCTGCCCTCGTTGGCCGCCGCCCGGGAGATTGCTGTAGTTCCCGGTGGTCGGCATGGTGTGGATGTCGTTGAGATTGAGGCCCAGCGCGTTGGCGAATTCCTGCCGCCGGTCGTTGAAGACCCAGTGCGAATTGGTCGTCGGGGCGTAGAAACCGGCGACGTAGAGGTCGTCGGCCCAGAGGTACACCGAGGCCAGGTGCCGGTCACCCGTGTCCAGCACCCGGACCTGGATGAGCCGGCCGCGCTCGGTCGTGGTCTGCGCGGTTCCGTTGACTCCGGTCGACTCCCCGTAGGTGTACCGGTGAATGCGGTCGATCAGATCCCAGTAGTTGTGGTGATGGGTGTTGCCACCCGCGGTGATGTTCGAGACGCGCCAGTCGAGCATCTGGAAGTTGGCGGCGGAGGCCGTGCCACTCAATACGGTCACGAGGCCCATCGCCGTCGCGAGTGTCAGCAGAAGGGCGCAGAGTTTTCGCAGCATTTCCCTTGTCGTTCCCTGGTCCGGCGGCCGTCGGAGGTTCGACGCCCCTTTTCCGGGGCGCCGTCGGCCGGGCCTGAACGCTAAGCCGGGAACGAACGCACACCTTGCCGGGCGACGCACGTCTCGTTGACCCTCCGCGCACGACACCCCCATTCGCATTTTGGGTGGCACGGGGGGAGGACTCTGCCGCATGATCACGGCATGACGAGTCCTGCCGCCTTCCGAGACCAGGGCAACTGGTGCAATGGCTTCTACGAGCTGGCCATGGAAGTCGGGTCGCGCGACGACGGCCGGGTTCAAGCCGTCCTGAGCGCCCTGTGGTCGGCCGCGGACGTCCGCGGGTGCTTCGGCCGGCGGGACCGCGAACCTGAGGAGCAGGATCTCGTGCCGTGCACCGTCGGCTCACTGGCCGAGTTCGGCCACCTCCTTGGCCAGGTCCGCCTGCCCACCGGCGAACTGGCCGTGTGCGGTTGTGTGGCGGTCCGCGGCGGTGACGAAAGCAGCGACTGGCTGGACTTCTACGTCCCCGTCGGTGCCCTGGAAAGGGCAGGTCTCGCCTACCAGGATGGCCGACCGTTCTTCAGGTCCGCCGTGATGGACGAATGGCTGGCCGCCCTCGGGACCGAGATCTTCAAGGAGGCCCCCTTCGCTCTGGGGGTCATCGGTTTCGAAGTCTCCGGGTGCACCGACGCATCGACGCCGGCGGGCGAACTGCCGACGACGCGTGACATCGGATACCTGCTTCCCCAAGGCGGCGTCCTGCGCTACGGCGCCGCCAACACCTGAGCCTCGCCGCTCCGGGTGGGCGCCGCGGACGGCGCCGGTCGGAGCCGTGACGCCCGCTAGGACCGCGTCGCCGTCCTGCACCCGTCCCCGGAAGGCCCGCCCCGCCCGATCGGTGCGCTGCGGTCGTACGGGTCGACCTCCGTGCCGGCTCCGTCCGCGCGGCGGTCCGTGCCGAAGGGCGGGGTGAAGTAGCCCGTGGGGGCGCCGCAACCGCCGTTGGTCATGTCGTACTTGTAGGAGACGATCGAGAACGTGCCCGGTTCGGTGATCACCTTGTCGGGGTCGTCCCAGCTCAGGACCAACTCGCGCCGGACGATCGTGCGCACGATCTCATCGTCGCCGCCGCTCGCGTCCGCGGGGGCGACCGGGTAGACGAAGGTGACGTCGGCGGTCACCTGGAGCGCGCCGCGCTCGCCCTCCCGGTAGGTAAGCCGGCCACGGGTCTTCACGACGTCGCCGACCAGGCGGGTGCGGGAGGGCTGGAAGCGGCTGAAGAGGAGGAGGGGGTCGTTCTTCTCGCTCGGTGACCGGAACGCGGTCGCCAGCAGGTTTTGGACGTCCTTCTGGTGCGGGTTGATGAGGGCGATCGCCTTCTCGGGGCGCTCGCCCCGCAGCACCCCGCGGTCCAGGCCGGACGCGACGAGGAAGTCCCGGCTGCGGGCGAGGGCCCGTTCGACCTCGGCCGCGCTCATCGAACCGACCGCCTCGGCCTTCGGCACGGTGATCCCCGCCGCTCCGCTCGCCCAGCCCGCCGCCGGCGAGCCACGGAACGGCTCGTCCACGGTGGGGCGTCGGGCCGCGTCCGCCGGGGGCGCGTGTTCCGGGCGGGCGGTCTCGGCCGCCGACGGGGAGCCGGAGCCGGCGAACAGGTCCACTATTCGTCCCGGCGCGAGCGCCACCGCCAGCAGCGCCAGCGAGGCCAGCAGCCCGACCACGTACCAGCCCGTGCGCCGCTCGGGCCGCCGCGCGGGCGGGTGGGTGCGCCAGCCCTCGGAGCCGCGGTCCGGCTCGGTGCGCAGCCGCTTCGCCACGCCGCGCGCCCGCGCCGACGGCTCCTTGGGCGCGTCGGCGACACCCGCCACCGACTCGCGCAGAAACCGCTCCCACTCCTCGTCGGACCTGGACGAACCGTCCGGCTCCGTACCCGCGCCCATCCCTGAGACTCCCTGGCCGTCAGCACTTCGCGGCCCGCCTTCCTGGGACGCGTCGGCATCATGACACGGCCCACTGACAACGAGGCCGGCCGGGCGGGCGGTGACCGTGGGGGCGCACCACGCTTCCCGGCGCCCCACGCTCTCCGCACCCACGCCCCACGTACCCTCGTCCCGTGCCAGACTCCCGGCCCGACACCCGCCCGCGCCGCGTCGCCGTCCTCGTCCTCGACGGCGCGAAGCCGCTCGACGTCGGCATCCCGGCGCAGGTCTTCACGACCCGCGCGAGCATGCCGTACGAGGTACGGGTGTGCGGTGCGGTGCCCGGACCGGTGACCGGCGGGGACGGGCTCGCGTACGCCGTCGCGCACGGCCTCGACGCGCTCGCGTGGGCGGACCTCGTCTTCGTCCCCGGTTACCGGTTCCCCGACCGCGACGATCCGCCGCGGGCCGTCGTCGAGGCGCTGGTCGCCGCGCACGGCCGGGGCGCGCGGCTCGCCGCCATCTCGACGGGCGCGTTCGCGCTCGCCGCGACGGGCCTGCTGGACGGCAGGCGGGCCACGACGCACTGGCACTACGCGCGGGCGCTCGCGGCCCGGTACCCGCTCGTCCGGGTCGACGAGAACGTGCTGTTCGTCGACGAGGGCAGCGTCCTCACCTCGGCCGGCGCCGCCTCCGGCATCGACCTGTGCCTGCACATCCTGCGCGGCGACCTCGGGGTGGCCGCGTCCAACCACGCGGCCCGGCGGCTGGTCGCCGCCCCCTACCGAAGCGGCGGCCAGGCCCAGTACGTACCGCGCAGCGTCCCGGAACCGCTCGGCGAGCGGTTCGCCGAGACCCGCGAGTGGGCGCTGTACCGGCTCGGGGAGCCCCTCACCCTCGACGTCCTGGCGCGGCAGGCGGGGGTCTCGCCGCGTACGTTCTCCCGGCGCTTCGTCGAGGAGACGGGCTACACGCCGATGCAGTGGGTGATGCGCGCCCGCCTCGACCTGGCCCGCGAACTGCTGGAGCGCTCCCAGCGCAGCGTCGAACAGATAGCCGCCGACGTCGGCCTCGGCACCGGCACCAACCTGCGCCTGCACTTCCAGCGCGTCCTCGGCACCACCCCGAGCGAGTACCGGCGCACGTTCACCCGGGGCGAGTGACGCCTGCCGGACCGGGGACCCGGTACGACGATGCCCGCGACGAACCCCCTTGTGGGACACCGCCCGGCCACCAGAGGTGCCGGAGACACGGCGTTCGTGTGCTCGGGCGGGAGAACGGTTCCTCCGCTCCGGGCCTCGGGCCCCTGCCGAGGCCCACCCGCCTCGAAGGCCACGCCCGGTACACCTGCTCCGGCAGGCTCCCGGGCGGACCACCGCAGCCACCGGGCACTTCATGGGATCGGCGACCGCGTCCCGCGTCGCGGTGAACAGCCCCACCGGCCGGGAGAGGGGCCGCAGACCCTCTCCCGGCCGGTGGCGGGATCCTTTCGAACCCTGGCGATCCCGCCACTGTCAGAGGTGTGCGGTGCGGGCGAGGCTGGTGGCGCGAACGGAAGGGACACCACTCATGACTCGCATCGCCATCAACGGGTTCGGCCGCATCGGCCGCAACGTGCTGCGCGCGCTGCTGGAGCGCGACAGCGACCTTGAGATCGTCGCCGTCAACGACCTCACCGAGCCCGCCACCCTCGCCCGGCTGCTCGCCTTCGACAGCACGGCCGGCCGGCTGGGGCGGCCGGTGACCGTCGACGGGGACGTCCTCGTCGTGGACGGCCGCCGGATCAAGGTGACGGCCGAGCGCGAGCCGGCGCGGCTGCCGTGGGCCGAACTCGGCGTCGACGTCGTCCTGGAGGCCACCGGCCGCTTCACCGCGGCGAAGGCCGCCCGCGCCCACCTCGACGCGGGCGCGAAGAAGGTCCTCGTCAGCGCGCCCTCGGACGGCGCGGACGTCACGCTCGCGTTCGGGGTCAACACCGACGCCTACGACCCGGCCGTCCACACGATCGTCTCGAACGCCTCCTGCACCACCAACGCGCTCGCGCCGCTGGCCAAGGTGCTCGACGAACTGGCCGGTATCGAGCACGGGTTCATGACGACGGTGCACGCCTACACGCAGGAGCAGAACCTGCAGGACGGCCCGCACCGCGACGCCCGCCGCGCCCGCGCCGCCGGCGTCAACATCGTGCCGACCACGACCGGCGCCGCCAAGGCGATCGGCCTGGTGCTCCCGAAGCTCGACGGCAAGCTGTCGGGCGACTCGATCCGCGTCCCGGTGCCGGTGGGCTCGATCGTCGAGCTCAACACGACCGTCGCCCGCGACGTGACGCGCGACGAGGTGCTGGCGGCGTACCGCGCCGCGGCGGAGGGACCACTCGCCGGCGTCCTGGAGTACTCGGAGGACCCGCTCGTGTCCGCCGACATCACCGGCAACCCCGCCTCGTCGATCTTCGACTCGGCCCTCACCCGCGTCGACGGCCGCCACATCAAGGTGGTCGCCTGGTACGACAACGAGTGGGGCTTCTCGAACCGCGTGATCGACACGCTGGAGCTGCTCGCCGGCCGCTGACCGGACGCTCGCGCTCAGGCGCGGTAGAGGGCGCGGGCTCGCCGCAGGTCGGCGGGTCCGCGCCCGCTCAGGTCGAGGAAGTGCCGCACCTGCCACGCCTGGGTGCCGCGGGCCTGCCGGCTGCTCGTGGTCACCCACGGCGGGTAGACGCGGAACCCGCGCTTCCCGCCGGAGCCGCCGCGGGAGACGATGCCGCGCTCGCACAGCACCTCGCACGGGAACACGAACTGCCCGAAGCCGCCGTCGTCGCGGCTGCCGACGACGAAGAGGTCCACCCCGTCGTCGGCGTCGAACGGCCGGATCGGCCCCTCCGCGGACCGCTGCCACACGGTGACGAACTGGCCCGCCTTCGTCGGGGTGGTCTTGGCCACCCGGAAGCGGACCGACCGCCCGTCGAGCGTGAACGCACAGGCCGCGTACTCGGTGCTCTCCGGCTCCGGCACCGGCGGCGAGCAGGCGAAACCGTACGGGTCGTACACCAGCGCCTTCGCCGCCGCCAGATCGTCGTGCGGCCCCGCCCACGGCTGATTCGTCCTCATGCCGCCATCCTGCCGGAGCACTACGACACTCGGTCGCCGCCCCGGCTTCCGGCCGGAGGGCCGCCCGCGGCACGGCGCGTCGCCCCCGGGAACGGCCGGTGAACGCCCCCCGCCGGGCGCGGGCCGTCTCAGATAGTAGGAAGCCCGAGTAAATACCGGGACAGCGCGGGAATGCTCGCTTAGCGTGGAGGAAGCCGAGCGTCCCGCTCCATCGAGCGACGGCGGACGCGGCCGGGCGCGCGAGCGCAGGTGACCCCTGCGAGCGCCCGGGCCCCCGCCCCTTCTCCGGCTCTTCGCATCCCTCGCAGGACTCTTCCAGAGGAGACGTGACCCATGGCCGAGACCACTGCCGTCCGCAAGCCCCGCCGCACCCGCCGCGCCGAGCACGACGCCGACCGCCGCAACGCGGCCGCCGCCCTCCAGCGCGCCCTCGACCGCCGCGACAACGGGGGACCGGCGGGTCACTAGGCCCACCCTCCCGTATCCGTGTGCGGGCGGCGATCGTTCGTCAGCGCATGAACCGACACACCCTCGCCCGAGCCGCCGGCATCGGCCTGGCCCTCCTCGCCGGAACCCAGGCCGCGGTGGCCCCGGCGCGGGCCGCAGGGCCGGACGGCGGCATCCTCTCGCCGCTCCTCGGGGGCGGCTGCGCCGGCCGGCCCGAGGTGACGGCCCGTGGGAAGGCGGCGATGGAGCTGCTCGGCGTGCCCGTCACCGGAGCTCCAGCTCCGGCCCGCACCCGGTCGTTCCCGGATCTGATCAATCTCGGCGTCCAGGACGTCAGCGTCCTGAGCGACCTCACACCCCGGGCCTGCGCCGGTGGGCCTCTCGACCGGCCCCTGGCGCTCGTCCTCGACCGCATCCCCACTCTGCCGGGGACGGCGTCCGCGACGGCGTCTACGACTACGCCGGGGAAGGCGTACGGCGCACCCCCGCCGAACACGCCGACCACCTCGTCAAGCTGATCGACGCCTACCCCGTCGTGGCGATGGAGGACCCCATGGCCGAGGACGACCTGGCCGGCTGGCGGGACCTGACCGCCCGGGTCGGCGCGCGCTGCCGGCTCACCGGCGAAGACGTGTTCTGCACGAACGAGACGCTCCTGCGCGAGGGCATCGCCTCCGGCGTCGCCAACTCCGTCCTGGTGAAGGTCAACCAGATCGGCACCCTGACCGAGGCCCTGGCCACCGTCGACGCCGCGCACCGGGCCGGCTACACCGTCGTCATGTCGCACCGCTCGGGAGAGACGGAGGACACGACGATCGCGGACCTGGCGGTCGCCACCGGCTGCGGCCAGATCGAGACCGGCTCGCTGTCCCGCTCCGACCGCACCGCCAAGTACAACCAACTCCTCCGCATCGAGGAGGAGCTGGGCGACAGCGCCCGGTAAGCGGGCGGGGAGGCGCTCCGCCGCTAGCCCGGGCCCCGGCCCCTCCTAACCCTTCCGCCGCACCACGTCGAAGTGGTCGATCCGCTTCCCGTTCTCCGCCAGCGCCGTGACCCGCATCCGGGGCCGTGCCCCCGGCTCGCACTCCACCGCGAGGAAGGAGTGGCCGGTGAAGCGGACCCGCGACCACTCCACCCGTTCGGGGGACTTCACCCGGCCCTTATTCCAGTGGTAGCTGGCGATGCTTTCGAGGTCGTGGACGTGGCCCTCGTAGCTGTCCGGGACGGGGAAGTCGTAGAGGTCCGCGCCGGCGCCGCCCGCCGTGACGTAGACGATGCCGTCGCGCGCCGGGTCGACCGTCGCGCCGATCGGGACGCGGCGGCGGAGCCGGCCCGCGCGGAGGGCGTCGGTGCGCTCGTAGACGTGGTTGTGGCCGTTGATGACGAGGTCCACGCGGTGCTTGTCGAACAGGGGCAACCACGCGTCGCGGACGCCGCCGTCCGAGGCGTGCGCCTTCGTCGTCGAGAAGGCGCAGTGGTGGAAGAAGACGACGACGAAGTCGACCTCGCGCCGGGCGCGCAGCTCGCGCAGCCGGCGGTCGAGCCAGGCCGTCTGCCGGCCGTCGCTGTAGCCGGTGTTGGCGGCGATCTCGTACGAGACGTCGTTGGCGTCTAGGGCGACGACGGCGACGTTGCCGTGCACGAAGGAGTAGGCGCCCGGCGACCGGCGCGGGTCGAAGCCGTTGCCGGGCAGGGCCCAGCGGGCGCTCTGGCCGCCGTAGCCGTCGGGGGAGTACCAGGCCTCCATGTCGTGGTTGCCGGTGGTCACCATCCACGGCACGCTCCGGGCCACCGTCTCCGTCTGGGCCAGGAACTGGTCCCACACCCGCGCGTCGTACACGTCGCCGGGCCGGCCCGCGCCGCTGCTGTCGGCGTAGCAGATGTCGCCCGCGTGCAGGTGGAACGCCGGTTCCTGGCCCAGCAGCACCTGGTCGTTGCCGAGCGCGTGGTAGCCGACGCCCTGGTCGCCGAAGGCCGTGAAGACGAACCGCTCCGGGCGCGCGGGCGCGGTACGGAAGGACGCGACCGTGCCCAGGTGACGGGCGTCCGCCGGGTCGAAGCCGGTGTGCCCGACGCCGTAGTAGTACGTGGTGCCGGGCCGCAGCCCGTCCAGCGCGACGTGCAGGTAGTACTGGTCGACGGCGGGCAGCTTCCGGACGAGCGGCGGGGTGTGCAGGTGCCGCACCTCCGCCTCCAGGCGGCGGCCGAGGTCCCAGGGCTTGAGGCCGATCCGCAGGAACGGCTTGCGCACCGCGAACGGCACCTGCCACGAGACGCGCATCTGCGTCTTCGGGTCGGCGCCGTAGGACAGGTGGCGGCCGAAGGGGGCGACCAGCGCGCCGCTGACCCGGGCGGTGGCTCTCGCGGTCACCAGCGTGGGGGAGAGCGGGCTGCCGAGGGCGGGGGGCGCCGCGCCCAGCAGGCCCGTCCCGGCCGCCGCCCCGGCCGTCACCGCGCCCGCGCGCAGCAGACCGCGCCGGGTGAGCTTGCTCCGCAGGTACTCGTGCTGCTCCGGCATGGTCATGCGCTCGGCGAGCCGGCCGGGGATGCCTACGCGTGGAGTGTCCATGCCGGGAACGTGCCAGCAAAGGCCCCTTCCGTCACCCACTTACGCCGAATTCCGCCGAACCGACCTCAGGCGGTCGTCCGCCGTCCATATGGTGGACAGAGAGTGTCATTCAGTGGGACGACGCAGTACGGTCCCGTCATGTCTCGCAGCATCCGCCTCGCAGTGATCCCCGGTGACGGCATCGGCCCCGAAGTGGTGGCCCAGGGACTTCGCGTCCTCACCGCCGTCCTCCCCTCCGACGTGAAGCTGGAGACCCGGGAGTACGACCTCGGCGCCCGGCGCTGGCACGCCACGGGGGAGACCCTCCCCGACGCCGAACTGGAGTCCCTCAAGGAGCACGACGCGATCCTGCTCGGCGCGGTGGGCGACCCCTCCGTACCGTCCGGCGTGCTCGAACGCGGCCTGCTGCTCAAGCTGCGCTTCGCCTTCGACCACTACGTGAACCTCCGCCCCTCCCGCCTCTACCCCGGCACCGCCACCCCCCTCGCCGGCGGCCCGGACATCGACTTCGTCGTCGTCCGCGAGGGCACCGAGGGCCCGTACACCGGCAACGGCGGCTCCCTGCGCACCGGCACCCCGGCCGAGGTCGCCACCGAGGTCAGCGTCAACACCGCGTACGGCGTGGAGCGCGTGGTCCGGGACGCGTACGCGCGGGCCCAGGCCCGGCCGCGGCGGCACCTCACGCTCGTGCACAAGAACAACGTGCTGGTGCACGCGGGCCGGCTCTGGAAGGACGTCTTCGACCGGGTCGGCCGGGAGTTCCCCGAGGTCACCACGGACTACCTGCACGTCGACGCGGCGACGATCTTCCTCGTCACGCGGCCGGAGCGGTTCGACGTGATCGTCACCGACAACCTCTTCGGCGACATCCTCACCGATCTCGCGGCGGCCGTCAGCGGCGGCATCGGCACGGCCGCCTCCGGCAACATCAACCCGGACGGCACCTTCCCGTCGATGTTCGAGCCGGTGCACGGCTCGGCGCCCGACATCGCGGGCACCGGAACGGCCGACCCGACGGCGACCGTCCTCTCCGTCGCCCTGCTGCTGCGGCACCTCGGGTACGAGGGGGAGGCCGCGCGGGTGGAGGAGGCCGTCGCCGCCGATCTGGCGGGACGGGCCGGGACCGCCGCCCGTTCGACGGAGGAGATCGGGGCGGCGCTGGCCGCTCTGGTGACCGGGGTACCGGGCGTAGTCGCCTGACCCGTCCGCCCCGCGCGCGGCCGGAGTCCCACCGTTCCACCGGGCCGCGCGCCTCCTCGGCGTTCGCACAGGTATTTCGTTCGTGCCCCCCTCCGAGCGATAATCGGACACGGGGCCGCGAAAAGAGGCGAAGAAGCTCGGACGTCCGCCAGAGCGGGGACGGCGTGAGCGCGGTCCGCAGCACCCGAAAGTTAAGGACACGCACCCATGACCACGCCCACGATCGAGCTCAAGCCCTCCTCGCAGCCGCTGTCCGACGCGGAGCGGGAGCGCATCCTCGCCGCCCCCGGGTTCGGCCGCTACTTCACCGACCACATGGTCACGATCAAGTGGGCGGACGGCGTCGGCTGGCACGACGCCCAGCTCGTGCCGTACGCGCCGCTGTCGGTCGACCCGGCCAACATGACGCTCCACTACGGCCAGGCCATCTTCGAGGGCCTCAAGGCGTACCAGCGTCCGGACGGCGGCGTGGCCACCTTCCGCCCGGAGGAGAACGCCAAGCGCTTCCAGGCGTCCGCCCGCCGGTTGGCCATGCCCGAGCTGCCCGTCGAGACGTTCATCGAGGCGTGCGACGCGCTCGTGCGGCAGGACCGCGCCTGGGTGCCGTCCTCCGGCGAAGCCTCCCTCTACCTGCGGCCGTTCATGTTCGCCACCGAGGCGGGCATGGGCGTGCGCCCGGCCAAGGAATACCTCTTCGTCGTCATCGCCTCGCCGGCCGGCGCCTACTTCGCCGGCGGCGTCAAGCCCGTCTCCGTCTGGATCTCCGAGGAGTACGTCCGCGCCGCCCCCGGCGGCACCGGCGCCGCCAAGTGCGCGGGCAACTACGCGGCTTCCCTGATCGCCCAGGCGCAGGCCGCCGAGAAGGGGTGCGACCAGGTCGTCTGGCTGGACGCCGTGGAGCGCCGCTGGATCGAGGAGATGGGCGGGATGAACCTGTACTTCGTGTACGGGAACCGCATCGTCACTCCCGAGCTGACCGGGTCCCTGCTGCCCGGTATCACGCGGGCCTCGCTGCTGCGGATCGCTTCCGACCTCGGGTACGAGGTCGCTGAGGGCCGGATCTCCGTGGACGACTGGCGGAACGCGAACGCGGACGGTTCTCTGACCGAGGTGTTCGCCTGCGGCACGGCTGCCGTCATCACGCCTGTCGGGTCGGTCAAGTCCGCGCGTGGGGACTGGACGATCGGTGATGGTGGTCCGGGTGAGGTGACCATGCGGCTGCGTCAGGCGCTGCTGGACATTCAGACGGGTGCGGCGGAGGACACGTACGGCTGGATGCACTCGCTGGGGTAGTCGGTTGGGGGCGCCCCGGTCCCGCCCTTTCACCGTTTCTTGCGGGGGCAAGTCCCCGCACCCCCGAAGCGCCCTTCGGGCGCTGTCCTCAAACGCCGGACGGGCTATATCAGCCCGTCCGGCGTTTGAGGACGAGCGGCGAAGCCGCGACAAGCGGGGTCTGGGGCGCAGCCCCAGGAAACGGCGAAAGGGCGGGACCGGGGCACAGCACACCGCCCCGCGACCACAACGCACGCAAGTACGCGCGATCGTTGCCAGGGCCCCCTTGTCCGAAACCAGACCGTCCGCCACCGTTGCGGTCCATGGAACAGCACTGGAAGAAGATCTGGGTCGGCTCGGCCGGCAACATGGTCGAGTGGTTCGACTGGTTCGTCTACGCCAGCTTCGCGACGTACTTCGCGGGCTCCTTCTTCCCCGAAGGCAACGACACCGCCAAACTCATGAACACGGCGGGCATCTTCGCCGTCGGCTTCTTCATGCGCCCGGTGGGCGGCTGGCTGCTCGGCCGGGTCGGTGACCGGAAGGGGCGCAAGGCGGCGCTCACGCTCACCGTGACCCTGATGTCCGCCTCGGCGGTGCTGATCGCCGCGGCGCCGACCTACGGGGTGGCGGGGTACGGCGGCGTGGCCGTCCTGCTGGTGGCCCGGCTGCTGCAGGGGCTGTCGGTCGGCGGGGAGTACGCGGCGAGCGCCACGTACCTCACGGAGGCGTCGGCCCCGGGCCGCCGCGGGTTCGCGTCGAGCTTCCAGTACGTGTCCATGACGGCCGGGCAGTTGCTCGGCCTCGGGCTGCTGATCGTGCTCCAGCACACCCTCACCTCCGCCGAGTTGCACGACTGGGGCTGGCGGATCCCGTTCGTCGTCGGTGCGCTGGGCGCGGCCGTCATCTTCTACCTGCGGCGCAACATGCTGGAGACGGAGACGTACCAGGAGGCGGACGACACCCCGCAGGGCGACCGCGGCACGGTCCGCGCCCTGCTGCGGCACAAGCGCGAGGCGCTGCTGGTCATCGCGCTGACCATGGGCGGCACGGTCGCGTACTACACGTACACCACGTACCTCACCAAGTACCTCTCCAACACCGCCGGGCTGCCCAAGCAGACCGCCACGCTCGTCAGCTTCTGCGCGCTGCTGGTCTTCGCCTGTCTCCAGCCCCTCGCGGGCGCGCTCTCGGACCGGATCGGCCGCCGGCCGCTGCTGATCACGTTCGCGGTGGGGTCCACCTTCCTCACCGTGCCGATCATGACGCTGCTGAAGCACGCCGGTTCGTTCTGGCCCGCGCTCGGCCTCGCCCTCCTCGCCCTGATCGTGGTCACCGGCTACACCTCGATCAACGCCTGTGTGAAGGCGGAGCTGTTCCCCACCGGCGTCCGCTCGCTCGGCGTCGCCCTGCCGTACGCCATCGCCAACGCGGCCTTCGGCGGCACGGCGGAGTACGTGGCCCTGTGGTTCAAGAAGAGCGGGATCGAGTCGGGCTTCTCCTGGTACGTGGCGGGCTGCGCGGCGGTGTCGCTGGTGGTGTACCTGACGATGCGGGAGACCCGGGACATCGACCTCAAGAAGGTCGGGGACGCGCCCCGGGCCGAGGCGGCCGCCGACCCCGACGCCCTCGGGGGTGCCAAGGGGGCCGTGCCCGCACCCTGACCCCCGAACACTCGTCCGGAATCCGGCCCCGCCGCCCGCATCGTGAGACGGTTCCCCGGCGGCGGGGGCCGCTGTGCAAGACTGCGTCCCGTGTTCTCGCTCGCCATGATTACGGGCAGCAGGCGCGCCGGTCCGCAGTGACCGCCCCGTACGTACCGCAGTACGGCGCGTTCACCGTCGTCCCCAGACCCGCGCGCAGACCTCTCGCACCCGCGAGAGGTTTTTTCGTTTCCGGCCCACCTTCAGCCGGGAACGGAGCGCGCGGGACCATGGAGGGACGGTGGAGCCGGTCATTCCGGTAGACCGAGATCCCGACAGGAGCCTCAGCAGCATGACGGACACCCTCACGGACGCCCCCGAGGCGGCGCCGTCCGACGCGTTCCACGTCTTCGACACCACGCTCCGCGACGGCGCGCAGCGCGAGGGCATCAACCTCACGGTGGCGGACAAGCTCACCATCGCCCGGCACCTGGACGACTTCGGCGTGGGCTTCATCGAGGGCGGCTGGCCGGGCGCCAACCCGCGGGACACCGACTTCTTCCGGCGCGCCCGGGAGGAGATCACCTTCCGCCACGCCCGGCTCGTCGCCTTCGGCGCCACCCGCAAGCCGGGCGTCCGGGCGGAGGACGACCCGCAGGTCGCGGCGCTGATCGCGTCCGGCGCCCCGGTCGTCACCGTGGTCGCCAAGGCGCACGACCGGCACGTCGAACTGGCGCTCCGCACCACGCTGGACGAGAACCTGGCGATGGTCCGGGACACCGTCGCCCACCTGCGGGCGCACGGCCGGCGGGTGTTCGTCGACTGCGAGCACTTCTTCGACGGCCACCGGGCCAACGCCGCGTACGCCACCGAGGTGGTCCGCGCCGCGCACGAGGCGGGTGCCGACGTGGTCGTGCTCTGCGACACCAACGGCGGCATGCTCCCCGCGCAGGTGGCCGAGACCGTCGCGGCGGTCCTCGCGGCGACCGGCGCGCGGCTCGGGATCCACGCGCAGGACGACACCGGGTGCGCGGTGGCCAACACCCTGGCCGCCGTGGACGCGGGCGCCACGCACGTGCAGTGCACGGCCAACGGCTACGGCGAACGAGTGGGCAACGCCAACCTCTTCCCCGTCGTCGCGGCCCTGGAGCTCAAGTACGACCGGCGGGTGCTGCCGCCCGGCAAGCTGACCGAGACCACCCGCATCTCGCACGCCATCGCCGAGGTCGTCAACCTGACGCCGTCCACGCACCAGCCGTACGTGGGGGTCTCCGCCTTCGCCCACAAGGCCGGACTGCACGCCTCCGCGATCAAGGTCGACCCGGACCTGTACCAGCACATCGACCCCGAACGGGTCGGCAACACCATGCGGATGCTGGTCTCCGACATGGCCGGCCGGGCGTCGATCGAGCTCAAGGGCAAGGAGCTCGGCATCGACCTAAGCGGCGACCGCGAACTCGTCGGCCGGGTCGTCGAGCGCGTCAAGGAGCGGGAGGCGCAGGGTTACACGTACGAGGCGGCGGACGCCTCCTTCGAACTGCTGCTCCGCCAGGAGGTGACCGGCCGGGCGCTCCGCTACTACCGCGTCGAGTCCTGGCGCGCCATCGTCGAGGACCGCCCCGACGGCACGCACGCCAACGAGGCGACAGTGAAGCTCTGGGCCAAGGGCGAGCGGATCGTCGCCACCGCCGAGGGCAACGGCCCGGTCAACGCGCTGGACCGGGCGCTGCGTTCGGCCCTCGAACCCTTCTATCCGCAGCTCGCCAAGCTGGAGCTGACCGACTACAAGGTCCGCATCCTCGAAGGCAGCCTGGGCACCGGCTCGATCACCCGCGTCCTGGTCTCCACCAGCGACCAGGACGGCGAGTGGTCCACGGTCGGCGTCGCCGAGAACGTCATCGCGGCGTCCTGGCAGGCGCTCGACGACGCGTACGCGTACGGGCTGTGGCGCGCGGGCGTCGAACCGCGGGAGTGAGTCCCGGCGGCGGGCTCAGGCGGCCTGGGGGGTGGCGCGGACGGCAGAGATGTCGAAGAGCAGCTTCACCTTGTCGCTGATCATGACGCCGCCGGCCTCCAGGGCCGCGTTCCAGGACAGCCCCCAGTCGGAGCGCTGGATCGTGGCGTGGCCCTCGAAGCCGGCGCGTTCGGCGCCGTAGGGGTCGACGGCCGAGCCGTTGAACTCCAGGTCGATGGTGACCGGGCGGGTGACGTCCTTGATGGTGAGGTCGCCCGTCAGGCGGTAGACGTCGCCGCCCAGGGACTCGGCGGCGGTGGAGCGGAAGGTCATCAGCGGGAACCGCTCGACGTCGAAGAAGTCCTCCTTCCGGAGGTGCGCGTCGCGGTCCTTCATGCCGGTGTCCACGCTGGCGACGGTGATGTCGAGGGAGGCGGTGGAGCGGGAGGGGTCGGTTCCGTCGAGGTGGAGCGTGCCCTGGTGCTCGTGGAAGGAGCCGCGGACGTTGGTGACCATGGCGTGGCGGACCATGAAGCCGAGCGTGCTGTGGGCGGGGTCGATGGTCCAGTCGCCGGTGAGGGCGGCCAGCGCGGGGTTCGGGGCGGCCGGGGTCTCGGGGGCGTCGGTGCCGGAGACGGACTTGCGGGTGAAGGGGCCCATGGCGTTCTCCTCGCGGGTCGGCGGCCGGCCGGGCGGGGCCGGCGGGGCGGTCGATCGCTCGACCGTGTCCACGGTAACGCTGGATAGTTAATGCTTCAACTTGTTTGGGTGACGTGTCGGACGGGATTCTGCGGGGGCGCGGCGGCGGGCGGGGAGGCTGTTTCCAGCCGTTCCCGGGGGTGGCGCGGCCGTTCCCGGGGGCTGCCCCGCGGCATTGCGCCGCCCGGTCCCGCCCTGGCACGGTGTGGGCCGTCCCGCGCAGCCCTCCCGCACCGTGAGGACCCCCATGCCTCCACCCTGGACCCGCCGCGCCTTCCTCGCCACGGCGCTCACCGCCCCCGTCGCGGGTGCCCCACCCGTCGCCCCACCCGCCGACCCGTTCACCGCCCTCCGCCACCGCTGGCGCGACCTCCTGCTCGGCACCGGTTTCGACCCGGCCGCCGAGCCGTACCGCGCGGTCCTGCGCCGCACCGGCGCGACCGCCCGCACCCACCGGGCCCGGATGCGGCCCGCCCCCGGGTCGCTCTGGCCCGACGCCCCCTTCGACCCGCCCTCCGGCATCACCCTCAGCCACGCCCGGCTGCACGTCATGGCCCGCGCCTACGCCCAGCCCGGCACCGGCCTCACCGGCGACGCGGCGCTCGCCGCCGACGTCCTCACCGGCCTCGACCACGTCCACCGGACCGTCTACCACCCGGGCACCCAGCGGTACGGCAACTGGTGGGAGTGGCAGATCGGCACCCCGCGCCTGCTGCTCGACACGCTCACCCTGCTGCATGCCGAGGCCGGGCCCGCCCGGCGCGCCGACGCGCTCGCGGCGGTCGACCACTTCGTCCCGGACGCGCTGCTCGGCCCGTACACCGGCACCAGCACCGGCGCCAACCGTGTCGACCTCTGCCGCGTCGTCGCCCTGCGCGGCGTCCTGGGGGAGGCGCCCGCGAAGCTCGCGCTCGCCCGGGACGCCCTCACCCCGGTCCTGGCCCACGTCGACCACGGCGACGGCCTGTACGCCGACGGATCGTTCCTCCAGCACACCGCCGTCCCCTACACCGGCACCTACGGGTGGGTGCTGCTCGACGGCCTCGCCCGGCTCCTCGCCCTGCTGCGCGGCTCCGCCTGGGACGTCGCCGACACCGGCCGGCGCTTCGTCCACGACGCCGTCGACCGGGCGTTCGTCCCGCTGATCCACCACGGCCTGGTGGCGGACACCGTCTCCGGCCGGGCCGTCAGCCGGGGCCTGACCGACGACGGCGGGCCGCCGCAGAGCGACCGGCAGCGTGGCCACGCCCTCGTCGCCGCCATCGCGCTGCTCGCCGAGGGCGCGCCCGCCGCCGCGCGCACCCGGTGGCACGGTCTGGTCAAGGGCTGGGCCGCCGGCGACCCGGCCGCCCCGCTCCTCGCCGACCCCCAGTTCGAAACCGCCGACCTGGCCCGGCTCGCGGCCGTCCTCGCCGGTCCCGCACCCGTCGTACCGGAGAAGGCAGGGCACCGGCTGTTCCCCGCCATGGACCGGGCCGTGCACCGGCGCCCCGGCTGGACCGCCGCCCTCGCCATGGCCTCCGACCGCGTCGCCCACTACGAGAACGGCAACGGCGAGAACCCGCGCGGCTGGCACGCCGGCGCCGGGATGCTCCTCTGGTGGGTCCCCGGCGGCGAGGACCAGTACGGCGACGGCTTCTGGCCCACCGTCGACCCCTACCGCCTCCCCGGCATCACCGTCTCCGCCAAGCGCCTCGCCGACGACGAGGGCGGTGCGTGGGGCAAGCCGCGACCGGACGTCCGCTGGGTGGGCGGCGTCACGGACGGCACGTACGCGCTCCTCGGCCAGCACCTCAAGGGGCTCGGCTCCACCTTGGAGGCGCGGCGGGCCTGGGTCTGCGCGGACGACGCCGTCGTCTGCCTCACCGCGGGCGTCACGGCCCGCGACGGGACCCCCGTCGAGACGGTGCTCGACAACCGGCGGCTCACCGGCCCGCCCCGGCTCACCGTGGACGGCCTCCCCTGGTCCGGTGCGGCGGGGGCCTTCCCCCGCGCTCGCTGGCTGCACCTGGAGGGGCACGGCGGCTGGGTGCTCCCCGGCGGAGCGCCCGTGCACGTCCTGGACGAACGCCGCACCGGCGCCTGGCGGGACGTCAACGCCGGCGGCTCCGCCCGCCCGCTCACCCGCCGCTACCTCACCCTCTGGCACCCGCACGGCACCGACCCCGACGGCACCGACCCCGAGGACGCCGGTCTCGTCCACCTGCTGATGCCCGGCGCGAGCCGCGCCGCCGTCGCCGCCCGGGCGGCGGACCACGGCCGCCTCACCGTCCTCGCCAACACCGCGGACGTTCAAGCCGTACGTCTCGCTTCGCCCGCCCTCACCGCCGCCGCCTTCTGGCGCGCCGGCACTGTCGGCTCCCTCACCGTCACCGCCCCCGCCGCCGTCCTCGTCCGCCGCCACGGCCGGCGCACCACCCTCCACCTCGCCGAGCCCCCGCGCACGGGCGCGCCGGTCGACCTCCTCTGGGCACGGCCGGTGCGGCGGGTGGTGGCCCACGACCCGTCCGTACAGGTACGCGCCACCGGGCCGGTGCTGTGGCTGCGGATCCGCCCCGGGAACCGGTGTCTGCCGCACCGCTGCGAGGTCGAGACCGGGTGAGGCCCCGGTCGGCGCCCGGTCGGGCGCGGCCGCAGCGGGCCTCGCGTCCTGACGGAGTCCGAGTGGTTTTGTGGACTACCCACAGCGTGGGAAGTCCAGACGAACAGGGGCAACTGATAGGGGCGCAGTGCGATTCTGTGCTCCTTGCCCACCAAATCGAGCACTACCTTGTGCGGAGTCGACATGATGTTCCGGCACGGGTCCCACGTACCGTCTATCCATGAGCAATCTCGAAGGTGCGCCCGAAGAGGCGAGTGACGTCCGTGGGCGCGTCGCCGAGCTGCACGCCATCCGCGAGCAGGTTCGGCGTGGTCCGAGCGACCGGGCTACCCAGGCACAGAAGGCCAAGGGGAAGCTGACGGCCCGCGAGCGTATCGATCTGCTGCTGGACGAGGGCTCTTTCTCCGAGGTCGAGCCGCTGCGCCGGCACCGCGCCACGGGCTTCGGCCTGGAGGCGAAGAAGCCGTACACCGACGGCGTCATCACCGGCTGGGGCACCGTCCACGGCCGGACCGTGTTCGTCTACGCCCACGACTTCCGGATCTTCGGCGGCGCGCTGGGCGAGGCCCACGCCACCAAGATCCACAAGATCATGGACATGGCCATCGCGGCCGGCGCGCCCCTGGTGTCGCTCAACGACGGCGCCGGCGCCCGCATCCAGGAGGGCGTCTCCGCCCTCGCCGGCTACGGCGGCATCTTCCAGCGGAACACCAAGGCGTCGGGCGTCATCCCGCAGATCTCGGTGATGCTCGGCCCGTGCGCGGGCGGCGCGGCCTACTCGCCCGCCCTGACGGACTTCGTCTTCATGGTCCGCGAGACCTCGCAGATGTTCATCACCGGCCCGGACGTGGTCCGCGCGGTGACCGGCGAGGAGATCACCCAGAACGGCCTCGGCGGCGCCGACGTGCACGCCGAGACCTCCGGGGTGGCCCACTTCGCGTACGACGACGAGGAGACCTGCCTGGAGGAGGTCCGCTACCTGCTCTCCCTCCTCCCGCAGAACAACCGCGAGAACCCGCCGCGCGTCGTCTGCGAGGACCCGGTGGACCGCACCGGCGAGGCCCTGCTCGACCTCGTCCCCGCCGACGGCAACCGTCCGTACGACATGCGCAAGGTCATCGAGGAGATCGTCGACGACGGCGAGTACCTCGAGGTCCACGAGCGCTGGGCGACCAACATCATCTGCGCCCTGGCCCGGCTCGACGGCCAGGTCGTCGGCATCGTCGCCAACCAGCCGCAGTCACTGGCCGGCGTCCTGGACATCGAGGCCAGCGA
>NZ_JAIQLH010000196.1 GCF_020037025.1 Streptomyces huiliensis
CAGTCACTGGCCGGCGTCCTGGACATCGAGGCCAGCGAGAAGGCGGCCCGGTTCATCCAGATGTGCGATGCCTTCAACATCCCCATCGTCACCCTCCTGGACGTCCCCGGCTTCCTGCCCGGCGTCGACCAGGAGCACGGCGGCATCATCCGGCACGGCGCCAAGCTGCTCTACGCCTACTGCAACGCCACCGTGCCGCGCATCTCGGTGATCCTCCGCAAGGCCTACGGCGGCGCCTACATCGTCATGGACTCCCAGTCCATCGGCGCCGACCTCACCTACGCCTGGCCCACCAACGAGATTGCCGTCATGGGCGCCGAGGGCGCGGCCAACGTCATCTTCCGCAAGCAGATCGCGGACGCCGACGACCCCGACGCCATGCGGGCCCGCATGGTCAAGGAGTACAAGGCCGAACTCATGCATCCGTACTACGCGGCCGAGCGCGGGCTCGTCGACGACGTCATCGATCCGGTGGAGACCCGCCAGGTCCTGATCCGCTCGCTGGCCATGCTCGCGACGAAGCACGCCGACCTGCCGTCCCGCAAGCACGGCAACCCGCCTCAGTAACCGAAGGACTCAGCAGACATGACTGACACGCTTGTTCGCGTCGAGAAGGGGACGGCCGGGCCGGAGGAACTGGCCGCCGTCACCGCCGTCCTGCTCGCCCGCGCCTCCGCCGGCTCGTCGGCTTCCGTTCCCCGCCCGCGGCGGTCCGCGGCGTCCTGGCGCCGCCTGGAGCGCTCCGGCGGTTTCACGGCGGCGCACAGCTGGCAGGGCTGACGCCCTGGCCCATGGAAAGGGCCCCGCACTCGTGAGAGTGCGGGGCCCTTCTCGGCTGCGCCCCAGACCCCCTT
>NZ_JAIQLH010000197.1 GCF_020037025.1 Streptomyces huiliensis
GCGGCGAGCACCGCGGCCAGCCGGCCCACGGTCGCGCCCTGGCCCGGGACGGCGACGCCCTCCCCGAGGGCCAGCGCCAGCAGCGCGAGCGGGCCGGCGACCCCGTGCGCCACCCCCGGGTCGGGCCGGTCCGGGACCCGGATTCCGGCCAGCGCGGTGAGCACGGCGCGCAGCGCGTCCGCCGCCGCCGGCTCCTCGCGCCGGCACAGCAGGTACGCGCCCGCGCCCGTCAGGCCCGAGACGACGTCGACGTCCCGGGGTGACCGAGCGCCGTCGGCCGCCCGCCGGGCCCGCGCGGCCGCCTCGGCGACGACGCGGCGGTGCGGCGCCCCTTCGTCGCAGGACAGCGACCAGGCGGCGAAGGCCGGCCCCGCCGCCCCGCCGAACAGGCCGGCGGAGGCGCCGACCCGTGCGTAGCCGCGCAGCGCCGCGGCCAGGTAGCCCTCGGCGAGGACCCCGTAGCCCCGGCCGGGCAGGGCCCGGTCCAGCCAGTGGAACGCGAGGGCCAGCCCCGCACCGCCGTCGGCCAGATCGGGGCGGACGCGATGCGGCACGCGGTGCGGCCGCGCGGCCGCTGCGAGGCGGTCGAGGACGACGGCGCGGGCGGGGGCGGGTAGCACTGGGGTCCAGGCGGCGTCGGTCACGGGATCCGTTCGGGGTTGGTCGGGGGGCTGTGTCCTGTCGGGCGTGGGACGCGCCCGGCGACGGCCGGGGCCACGTCGTTGGTGATGGAACGCGTCCGGCGGTGGTGAACGGGTCCGCGCCCCGCCGGTAGTAGGACGCGCCCGGTATCAGCCAGGGAGCCCTGTCCCGTCGGTCGTGGGACGCGTCCGGCGTCGGTCACGAGGTCCGCGGCCGTCGGTCACCGGATGCGCCCGGCGTCGGTCATGAGGCCCGCGTCCGCCGGCCACGTCGGCCACGGATCCCTCCGGCGCCGGCCAGGAAGTACCGCTCAGCCGGGCACGGCGTCCACACCGAGCCGATCACGTCAACTCCCGCTCCGAGCACGGCCCCGCGGAGTGCCGCCCCCGCGCCGGTGGCGGTTCCGCGCGGTCGGCCGTGTTCGTGCGAGCCGGCCGCGCGGAACCGGTGAGCGGTTTACGGCGGGCAGCGCGGCGGGTCCGTGCACTGGCCACTCGTGTGGTCGGTGTCGCAGCACATGTCCGGTTCCAGTGCCTGCTCGTCCGTCTCGGGCAGTTCCTGGAGCTCCAGAACGGCGTCCTCCATCATCCTCACCTCCTTCCCCTGCGGAAAGCCGGGCCGCGGGCCGTCAGAAGGGCGGGCAGCGCGGCGGGTCCGTGATGCCCCAGCTGGTCTCGGGCGGTGTCGCAGCACATCCACGGCTCGTGTGCCGCGCCCTGTGCCTCGGGCAGCTCCTGGAGTTCGAGGACGCTGTCCTCCATGGCCGTCATCCCTTCTTCGCGTGAGTGTCTCCGGCACGGCGTCACTCCTGGCAGCGGGGCGTGTCCGTGCAGCAGTCGGTGTCACAGCGGCTGGTCGTCAGGCTGACCTGGCAGTGCAGGGCCGGCTCCAGCCGCTCCTCGTCCGTCTCCGGCAGCTCCTGCAACCGGAGGACCATCTCCACCATCTCCGCCGACTCCACGGTCACCACCGTCACCTCCATGTGCCTCACCCCCTCCGCCCGGTCCGTCGGCCATCCACGGGCGGCCGCCCCCGTGCGCGAGCCGCAGCAGCAGGTCCAGGGCGCCGGCCAGGCCGACCTGGTAGCTCACGCAGAACTCGCGCAGCGTGTCGTCGGGGACGAGCAGCCGCCCGTCCCGCCGGGCCGCCCGCGCGGACAGGCAGAACGCGGCCTCCGCGGCCCGGACGCGGTAGCCGGCGTCACCGGTCAGCTCGGCGACGTCCAGCAGGAACTGGGCGTTCCCCGCCACGCCGTGGCACGCGCCGGTGCCGACCCGCCAGCGGTCCGCGTACGCCGCGCGGGCCGCCCGCTCGGCGTGGTCGCGGAACAGCGGCTCGCCGGTCTCGTGCCACAGCCGGACGAGCGTCGTGCCGATGCCGGAGGCGCCGTTGCACCAGAAGTCCAGGCCCGTCCGTTCCGTACGGCCCGGCCCCTTGGGCCACACGGCGATGTCACCGCGGCACTCCGCGACCGCGCACAGGGCGTGCCCGCCGCCGACCGCGATGTCGACGAGTTCCGGCCGGCCGAGGTCGCGGCCCGCGGCGAGCAGGAACGCGGCGTGGCCGGCGACCCCGTGGGCGAAGCCGTACAGCGCGGAGCCCGCGAGCTCCCGGCGGTGCTCCGGGCCGAGCGGCCAGTCCACCCCGCCGTCGGCCGCCGCGGTACGGCGGAGCACGCCGTCCGCGCACCGCGACGCCCGCTCGGCGAAGCGCGCGTCGCCGGTGGCGTGCCACAGGTGCAACTGGGCGAGCCCGGCGCCGGCGAGGCCGTGGCAGACGTCCGGGTTGTCCCACTCCAGTGGGATGCGCAGGGCGAACGAGCGGGCCCGCTCGGCGAGTTCCGGGTCGCCGAGGGTCACCGCCGCGTCGTACAGCGCCCACGCCGTGCCCGAGCGGCCGAAGTAGAGCCCGGGCAGCACCCGGCCGGGGAGCGCCAGCCGGGCCGCGATCCAGTCGGCCGCCGTACGCAGCAGCGGTACGAGCCCGGGCGCCCGGCCGGTGCGGACGGCCCGGTCGAGGACGGCCAGGACGCCCGCCGCGCCCTGCTGGACGTTGCACGGGTCGCCCTCCGGCAGCGACCGGGGGCGGGGCCAGAGGTGCGTCTCATGCGGTGTCACCGTCGCGGCGATGTGCGCCAGCCCGTCGTCCAGCAGCCGGTCGAGCGCCGCGCCCTCCAGGACGGGCCCGGGCACCTCGGTCCCCCCGGGCTCCTCCGCGCGGAGGAAGGCGGCGGCCCGCCCGAGCGGCCAGCGGTCCGCCGCCTCGGCGGTGAGGCCGAGGACCAGCGGGGCGAGGGCGCGCAGCGCGGGGCGGTCCGCGGCCGCCGCCCGGACCACTACGGCGAGCCGGTCACCGGCGGGCCGTTCCGGTCCGGAGTCCGGCGCGAGCAGCGGGTTGAACCCGGTGACGGCGTGGAGGAGGGTGCTGCCCAGGCCGAAGCAGTCCGCCTCCGGTCCGGGGACGGGCACGGTGCTGGTCAGAGCGAGGTACTCGGGAGCGGTGAAGCCCTGGGTGCCCGCCACATGGGCCGTGCCCCCGGTCCGTACCGCGCACTCCAGGTCGACGAGGACCGGCGTGCCGTCCGGCCGCATCACCACGTTGGTCGGCTTGAGGTCCCGGAGGACGAAGCCGGCCGCGTGCGCCGCACCGACGAGGCGGGTCAGGTCGCGGGCGAGGCGCCACGCCGTCGCGGCCGGCAGCCGCCCGCCGTTCCGCGACGCCTCCTCCGCCGACCAGCGGTGCAGGTTCTCGCCGTCGATCAGCTCCTCGGCCAGGAACACGTGGCCGCCGGCCGTGAAGACGCTTCGGGGCGCCGGGGCGATGCCGAGCGGCGCCAGCCGCGCCAGCACCTCGGCCTCGTAGCGCAGCCAGTCGCGGGCGTCCGTCCCGCCGGGCCGGGCGCCGACGTGGGCGCGCGCCTCCTTCAGGAGGACGTCCTCCCCGGTGCGCCGGTCCAGAGCGCGGTAGACGCCGCCGCGGTTGGAGTGGCGGACCGCCTCGCGGACGAGGTAGCGGCCGGCGAGCAGGACGGGGTCACCACGGCCGCGGGAGCCGGCCGGCCGGGCCGGCGGGTCGAACGGCGGCCGGGCCCAGGCGGGCGGCGAGAACCACGGGTTGCGTTCGTCGGCGACGAGGCTGCCGTCCGGGGCCCGCAGCCGCCCCCGGTAGAAGCCCTCGTCGTCGAGTTCGCGCGGCGGCGCGAAGCAGCCGAACCGGTAGTGGACGAGGCTGTCCGGCCGGTACCGCCGGTCGGACAGGATCGCGGGGCCGGCCAGCCCCAGTGTGGCGTGGTGCAGTTCCTCGGCGAGGGTGCGCAGCTGCCCGTCGTCGGCCGGGTAGGCGGTGAGGAACTTGCCGGAGTGCTCGCGCGACGCCCGGACGGAGGTGAGGTCGGCGGTGATCCGCGGCGACACCGCGAACTTGAAGGCGCAGCCGTGGGCCACCAGGATGCCCGCCGCCGCCTCCAGGACCCGGGGAGCGGACTCGACGGTCGCCGACACGTGCAGCTTCCAGCCCTGCCGCCGCGACCGGTGTCCCACCGGCCGCACCATGCACCAGGTCTCACCGTCCCGCAGCGTCCACCCGGACCGCCCGGTTCCGAGGACGCGCAGCACGACCGACCGGTAGCTCGCCTGGAGGCTCACCGTCACACGGCGAGCGTGGCACGGACGCCCGCCGCGGTCGAGACCCGCGCCGGAACGGTCTTGCGGGACACCGCACGCCCGCCCGCGCGGCGAGTTGGCCGAAAACGGCGGAACGATGGGGTTTCCGCGCCCTTTACGCGTACTTAAGCGGATCGGCCCTTGTGGCGGAAGTGACGAAACCGCTTCAATGCGTCCTGACAGCCGGGAGAGCCGTCCACCGGCTGCACCACCGTCCCCTGACGCCGCATCAGCAACGGAGATCCGCATGCCGCAGCGCACGACGAAGAAGCTCCCGCTCACCGCCCTCGCGGGGATGACCCTGGCCCTGCCCGCCCTCGTCCTCGGCGGGACCTCCGCCGCCTCGGCCGCCTCGGCCGTCACCGCGTCCCCGACGGCCCCGGCCGCCGCGTCCGGACCGGGGGACCCGCGCATACCGGCCGCCGCCGCGGCCGGGCTGGAGGACCCGCACAAGAAGGACATCGCCATGCGGCTCGTCTGCAGCGCGGAGAACTCCTCGCTCGAATGGCGCCGGTACTTCGACTACATCGAGCCCTACGACGACGGCCGCGGCTACACCGGCGGCATCATCGGCTTCACCTCGGGCACCGGCGACATGCTGAAACTGGTCGAGGAGTACACCGCGAAGAAGCCCGGCAACCCGCTCGCGCCCTTCCTGCCCGCCCTGCGCAAGGCCAACGGCTCCGACTCGCACACCGGCCTCGGCAAGCCCTTCGAGGAAGCGTGGCACAAGGCCGCCCGGGACAAGGCGTTCCAGGACGCGCAGGAGGACCTGCGCGACCGCATGTACTTCGACCCCGCCGTGCGGCAGGCGAAGGAGGACGGGCTGCGCATCCTCGGGCAGTTCGTCTACTACGACGCGATGGTGATGCACGGACCCGGTGACGGCAAGGACAGCTTCGGTGGCATCCGCAAGGCCGCCCTCAAGAAGGCCAGGCCGCCGGCGCGCGGCGGGGACGAGAAGGCGTACCTCGGCGCCTTCCTCGACGCCCGCAGGAAGGTGATGAAGGCCGAGAAGGCACACAGCGACACCAGCCGGATCGACACGGCCCAGCGCGTCTTCCTGAACGACGGCAATTTCGGCCTGGAGCCGCCGCTGAAGTGGAAGGTGTACGGCGACTCGTACCGCATCGACGAGTGACGCGTCCGCGGGGTCCCGCGGCACCCGACCCGGGCGCGGAACCCCGCTCCGACATGTCGCCGTCACTCAACGGCGGTAGTACAGGTGCCACCAGTAGTCGTAGTGGCCGTGGTGCCGCTCCTCCTTCTTGCAGCGGTAATCGTGCCATTTGCCCTGCTGCTTCCCCTTCTTGCCCGCGTCCTTGCACTCGTGCTCGCTGCGGTACCAGCCGTCCGCCTTCCAAGAGGAGTCCAGCGCCTCCTTGTTCGCGTCCTCGTTCGCCTCGTCGTCGTTCACCGCGCCACCCGGCGCACCGCCCGTCGCGCTGCTCGACGCGCTCGGGGAGTCGTCCGGCGGAGTGGCGAAGGCCGCTCCGGCCGTGCCGGCCAGCAGCAGTCCCGCGGTGATCACCGCCGCCGGGACGCGGAGGAAATGCCTTGACTTCACGGATTTCCCTTTCTCGTTCCGGGTTCCTGCCCTTCATGGTGGGCGCGGGGCCGGTGACCCAGGAAGCGGCCACCGCGGGCGCGTTGGAGTGGGGTCTCCGGCGCGTACCGCGCGGGCGGGTGCGAGTCCCACACGGCGTGGGAACGGGGGCGGCCACGTGGTGGCCGCCGCTTCCGCCTACGGGACGTGGCGTCCCACGGCCCCCTGGCGGATGCTTCAGGAACCGGCGGCCACGAGCCGGGCCCACGGCGTACGCGCCGCGGCGGCCAACAGGAGCCGCTCGCGCGGCGGTTCCGGCCCGACCGGACGCCAGACGAGGTCCGGGTCGCCGAGGGAACCGGCGCGTGTGCGCAGGGCGACCAGTCCGTCGTCGCCGATGAGGCGGTGCCGGAAGAGGCTGTGGCCGCCGTCCGAGTCCACCAGCGTCTCCGGCGTCCACCCGCGCGCGGCCGCGTGCGCGAGGACCTCCGCGGCGTAACCGGGCGCCCGTTCGGACGGGAACCACAGCAGGCGCTGGTCCGACAGGTCGGACCAGACCAGTTCCGGCCGCTCCGCCAGCGGGTGCCGGGCGTGCAGCAGGACGCCGAGCGGTTCGTCGGCGAGGGCGCGCACGGTCAGGCCGGAGGTGTCGACGGGCCCGCGCAGGATGCCGAACGCCAGGGTGCCCTGGCGCAGCAGCTCGCCCTGCCGCCCGGACTCGGCCTGCCGGTAGGCGAACCTCGGGCGCCGGCCGGACGCCATGATCTCCTCCGCCGTGGCGAGGACGGACTGCGGCACGCCCCGGCACACCCCGACGGCCGTCGTCAGGGGGACGGCGCGGGCGGCGGCGAGGGAGGAGCGCAGCTCGTCGAAGGCCCGTCCGGTCCCCTCCAGCAGCAGCCGCCCGGCCTCGGTGGGCTCCATGCCGTGCGGCAGCCGCCGGAACAGCGGGGTGCCGACGCGCCGTTCCAACCGCCGGATCTGCTGGCTGAGGCTGGGCTGCGCGATGCGCAGGCGCCGGGCCGCCTCCGTGACGGTCCCGGCCTCGGCGACCGCGGCGAAGTACCGCAGCTGCCGCAGCTCGACGCCCGCCAACGCGTCCTCTCCCGGCTCCCCCTCCACCCCGAGCATCCCGGACACCCATCCTGATCAGCTGTTATAGGCCCTATCCTATGCCCCTCCCCGAGTGGTCGGTCTTGGCGCGGGACCGGGGTGATGGCGCCTACTGGAGGCATGTACGTGATCGTGTTCCGCTACCGCGCCCCGCTGGAGAGGATCGACGAGTTGAAGGAGGCCCATTACGCGAATCCCGACGGCGTCTTCGCCATGGGGCTGGCGCGGCTGGCCGGGCCGCTGGAGCCGCGCACGGGCGGGCTGGTCGTCGCCGACGGCGAACCGGCCGAGATCGAGGCGGCCGTGGCCTCCGACCCGTTCGTCACCAGCGGCGTCGCCACCGCCGAGATCCTCCGCTTCCGGCCCGTGTGGACGAGGGAGGGGTGACAGGGGGGCAGGGGGAGGGGCCCCGCACTCGTGCTTGGGTTCTAGTGGTCGTCGCAACACCCCAGTTCAAGGGGTGCGATGGACGTCGAGAGCGGCGGGGTACGGAAGCGTCCGGGGCATGCTCCTTTGATCCATAAACGGGAGGAATACTTCCGGCTTGTGGATCAGGGAACGAGCTTCGCGGAGGCCAGCCGGATCGTCGGCATCAACCTCCGCACAGGCAAGCGCTGGCGAAACGGCCGTCATGCCTCTGGCGGGCGGAAGGCGGTACCACCGGTCAATACGGTGGTACCGCCTTCCGGACCGTCCCGGTATCTGTGCGAGGCCGACCGCATCCACATAGCCGACCGGCTGCGGGAGAAGGCCACGATCCGTGCCATCGCGGCGGAGCTGGGCCGCAGCCCGTCCACCGTCAGCCGTGAGATCCGCCGCAACCGGCATCCGGTCAACGGCCAGTACCGGCCCTATGCCGCCCAGGTCCGCGCTGATGCCCGCCGGCCCCGGCCCAAAACCGGGAAGATCGGGCAGAACCCTGCCCTGCGGGACTTCATCCAGGTCCACCTGGACCTACGGTGGAGTCCCGAGCAGATCTGTCAGGCTCTGCGGGCGAACTTCCCCGAGCGGCCGGAGATGCACGTGGTCCACGAGACGGTCTACCAGGCCCTCTACGTCCAGGGCCGCGGCGAACTCCGCCGCGAACTCGCCCGCGCCCTGCGCACCGGACGCATCCGCCGTAAACCGCACCGCCAGGCCCAGCAGCGTCAGGCCCGGTTCTCCACCCCGATGGTCATGATCAGCGAGCGCCCCGCCGAGGCCGACGACCGGGCCGTGCCCGGCCACTGGGAAGGCGACCTCATCATCGGCAAGGACAGCGGCTCGGCAATCGGCACCCTGGTCGAGCGCGCCACCCGCTACGTGATGCTGGTGCACCTCCCCGACGGCCGCAGCGCGGAACGCATGCGCGACGCCCTGGTGAACACCGTCCAGAGCCTGCCCGGCCACCTGACCCGCTCACTGACCTGGGACCAGGGCGCCGAGATGGCCGCCCACGGCTCCTTCACCCTCGCCACCGACGTCCCCGTCTACTTCTGCGACCCCGCCAACCTGGCAACGCGGCTCGAACGAGAACACCAACGGCCTGCTGCGGCAGTACTTCCCCAAGGGCACCGACCTCTCGGTCCATACCCGCGAGCACCTGACCGCCGTCGCCGCCGAACTCAACGGCCGACCACGCAAAACGCTCGGCTGGGAAACCCCAGCCGAGCGCCTGCATAAACTGCTCGCAGCCTGATCAAACCAACCCGGTGTTGCGACGATCCCTAGAAACCGCCGGGTCTGCCGGGGCCCCTCGGCGCGTCAGAAGCCGCAGAACGGCGGAATGATGTTCTTGTGCGCCACCCAGCCACGGGTGCCCTTGGCCAGACCGCCCTTGCTCTTGGCCTTCAGCTGCACGTAGTCCCAGCTGCCCGACTTGCGCAGGATCCGGATCGGGTCCTTGAAGTAGAGCTGGCCCTTGACGGCGCCTGAGGTGCTCGCCTTGGTCCGCAGGCGGGTGCCGTCGGTGTAGATCATGGCGTTGTCCTCGTGGCACTCCTTGGCCGCCACGGTGGCGGCCCGCGGAGCACCGGCCGGGACGGCGGCCTGCGCCGGAACGGCCAGGGCGCCGGCGGCGCCGATGAGGGTGGCGGTGGTGAGTGCGAGGGATATTCGACGCACGGATCCTCCGGAAGGTGGTACTCGTTCGATGCGGCGGACGCCGCGCGAACACCCTAAGAGACGGGAAAGCCCCTTCCGCTTACGATCTTGTCACGTCCCTGCCACAACTCGGACGGCCCGCCGGGGGAGGGGGAGCTACGGCAGGATCTCCAGCTGCACCCCGCTGGTGGTGCCCTTGAGGCCGGATCCGAGGCAGTCCGTGGGCAGTTGACGGGAGGACGCGGTCACCGAGCGGCGCACGGCGTGGCCCCTGCCGCGTCCCTCGACGACCCTGCCCGACTGCTCGGAGATCAGGTAACCCGCGACGCGGACGACGGTGGCGCTGTCGATGCGGATCACCGACCGGGCGCCGTCGGCCCAGCGGACGGTCTCGGTGCCGTTCGCGGGTGAGTACGAGAGGCAGGACGCCGAGGGCGCGGTGGAGACGAAGGTGCTCGTGGCGCGGACGGTACGGCCGGGGCCGGTGGTGCAGCTGTAGCGCACCTCCGCGATGTTGCGGGTGCGCCGGGGCTGGAGGGTGAGCGGTGGATCGTAACGGCTGGTGGCGTCGCCGGTGCAGGTGACGGACCCGTCGTCGGCCCCCGTACCGGCCGTGCCCGCCGGCGCTGCCACGAACGTCGAAACCACCAGCGCCAGAGATCCCAGCACGACCGCCGTACCCCGCCTACCGAACATGCGACCTCCCGAACGTCCCGATACGTCAGAGGGCTCACCTACCCACGCCCGGACCGCCCGCCCCGGGCGCCCCGGGGCGCGACACCCGCGCCCGCCCGTCCCGCCGCGCCGACGCACGCGCCCCTCCTCCCGACGGACGGATTGGCACCCGGGCCGGGCCGGGTAGGGAGGGTCGGACGAACCGGCGTTGAACAGCAGAAGGAGAACCTCAGTGAGCCGTACGACCACCGCCGCCGCGACGACCGCCCGGGCGCGCGTGTTCGCGATGATGGACGCCGACGGCGACCGGGTCGTCACGCGGCACGACTACCTCTCCCGCATCGACCGGACCGTGGCGGCCACCGGCCGCACCGAGGACGACCCGCTCGTCGCCGCCGCCCGCGCGGAGGGCGCCCGGGCCTGGGGCGCGATGGACGCCGACGGCGACGGCAGGCTGACCTTCGACGAGTACGCCGCGTGGGTCGACGCCGACAAGTTCGACAACGTCTGCCGGTTCGCCCTGGGAGCCCTCTTCGACCTCGCCGACGCGGACGCGGACGGCGCCCTGGACGCCGAGGAGTTCACGGCCCTGCGCACCGCGCTGAACAACCCACCGGAGAACGCCGCCGCCGCGTTCGACGCGCTGGACACCGACCGCGACGGCCGCGTCGCCCGCGCCGCGTACCTGGCCGCCATCCGCGCCTATGTCGTCGGCGACGACTCGCCGATGGGGGAGGTCCTGTACTAGGGGGTGCCCCGTGGAGCGCGAACGACAGTGGAGCCGACGCTGACACGCCAGTCGATGTCACCCGCGGCGTCGGCCTGAGCCTGCGGGCGCCACCGCCCGCCCCGGCGCGGGTGGTGGTGGGGGGCCAGGTCACCGGGTAACCAGCCGGACGAGACCACAGCAGCCGCTCCGTCAGGTACTGGAGCAGACCATCACCGCGAGCGCAACCGGTCCAGTGCCGAGCGGCTCTCGTCGTCCGCGGCGCGGTAGATCACCAGTCGCTGGTCCGCATCCTGGATCGGCATGAGCACTTCGAAATGGACGGAGATCACGCCGACGACGGGATGCCGCAACACCTTCCGCCCGCGGCCGTTCACCTTGACGTCCCGCTCGGCCCAGAATCGGGCGAATTCCGCGTCACGAGCGATGAATTCGTCGATACGGGAGGCCAGTTGCCGGTCTTCCGGGTGGGCGGCCCATGCGGCGCGCAGGTGCGCGATTCCCTCCCGTACGACGCGTTCGCGGTCGACGTAGACGTCACGCATTCCCGGGTGCATCAGGCACAGCCACATCGCGTTGCGCTGCGACGACGGCAGCGCGTCGAAATCGAGGAGCAGCTTCGCTATTTCGTCGTTCCAGGCCACGATGTCGTAGCGGTGGTTCATCACCATGGCGGGCAGCGGCGACAAATCAGCCACCAGCGCGGCGAGTTGCGGCGACGCCTCGACAGCGGGATCGCCCGCGTGGCGGGGGCGTCGCCGGGCCAGGTCGAAGAGGTAGGTGCGTTCGTCGGGGGTCAGGCGCAGTGCATGAGCCAGCGCTTTCACCACGTCCGACGAGGGCCGCAGCCCCCGGCCCTGTTCGAGTCGCACGATGTAGTCGATGCTGACGCCGGCCAGTTCGGCGACTTCCTCGCGGCGCAGTCCCGGGGTACGCCGGGACCGCGCGCGCAGTGGCAGGCCGACGTCGTGCGGGGCCAGGCGTTCGCGCCGGGTCCGCAGGAACACGGCCAGTTCTTGTGTGGTGTCCACGGTGCGGGTCATCGCGTCCGATGCTAACGCCAGGGTGGGACTGGCTTTCCCAGGAAGACCTCTCCCTTACCCCGGGGCCGCGGCGGCGCCAGGCTTGGTTCCGGCAATGGACCACTGGCACAGGAGAAAACGATGTCGCTCACTCTGGACACCTACCGGTTGCTGGGCCGCTCCGGACTGCGGGTCTCCCCGCTGGCACTGGGAGCGGCGACCTTCGGTACCGAATGGGGCTGGGGCGCCGAACCCGACGAGGCGCGCAAACTGTTCGATCTGTACGTCGAGCGCGGTGGCAATTTCATCGACACCGCCAGCACCTACACCGGCGGCAGCTCCGAGCGGCTGCTGGGCGCATTCGCCCGGGACAACCGCGAAAGACTGGTACTGGCGACGAAGTTCTCGACGCTGCGCCGTCCCGGCGATCCGAATTCGGGGGGCAATCACCGCAAGGCGATGTTCGCTTCTGTGGAAGCCAGTCTGCGCCGCCTGAACACCGACTACCTCGACCTGCTCTACCTGCACGTGTGGGATGCCATGACGCCGGTCGAGGAGTTCCTGCGCGCCATGGACGACCTGGTCCGTCAGGGCAAGGTCCTGTACGCGGGAATCTGCAACGTCCCGGCCTGGCAGGTTTCGCGCATGCAGACGATCGCCGATCTGCGCGGCTGGTCACCGCTGGTCGCGCTCCAGACCGAGTACAACCTGGCCGAACGCAGCGGGGAGCGCGACCTGTTCCCGATGGCGCGCGAAATGGGGCTGGGAGTGGCCGCTTTCTCCCCTCTGGCCGGCGGCCTGCTCACCGGCAAGTACAGCCGGGCCGACCTGACCGCTCCGAAGCCGGATACGGACGGCACCCGCAAGGGGTTCAACCTGGCCAACGGCGCGCTCACCGAGCGCAGCCTCGCCCTCGCGGACGTCGTGAAGGACATCGCAGCCGAGCACGGCACGACCCCCGGCCGTATCGCTCTGGCGTGGCCCCTGCAGAACCCGGACGTGACGGCACCGATCGTCGGCGCCCGTACTCCCGCGCAGCTGGAGGAGAACCTGGGCGCGCTGGACATCGAATTCACCCCTGCCCAACTCGCCCGCCTCGAACAGGCCAGCGCGATCAGCCTCGGCTTCCCCCACGATTTCCTCGCCGGCGAACGGGGGCGGACGATGAACTCGGGCGACCTGACGATCGAGCCACGCCGCTGAGGTCTGAGCGTGAAATCCGCTGCGCACGCCCGCATTCTCAAGCCATGGCACGGCCTAGTACTCCAGCCGTAGTTGTGGATCTTGAAGGCTGGGTGGTGCGGAGACAGGTGCGGCCGCCGGTGATCACCGGTGTGTGAAGGCAGAAGATCAGACGGTGGCCGCAGGTCACAGCGTAGGCCCTGCTCGTTGGGACGAGCACTTCGAGGGGTTGATGACACGGATAGCCGGGCGGTTCGCCCGCTCTGAACCTCGGTGCAGGGTAGGCAAGTTCGTCCGGGGTCTGCTCGCCGACCTGCCGCGCAAGAACTGCTGGACGATCGCGGAATGGGCCGGTGAGCCCACGCCGGACGGGATGCAGCACTTGCTGGAGCGAGCCAAGTGGGATGCGAACGCGATCCGCGATGACCCGCGCGAGTACGTAGTCGAGCACCTCGGCACCGAGCAGGCCGTCCTGGTCGTCGACGGGACCGGTGACGTGAAGAAGGGGAACGCGACCGTCGGGGTGCAGCGCCAGTACACCGGAACCGCTGGGCGGATCGAGAACTCCCAGGTCGCGGTCTACCTCGTGCACGCCACTGCGCGTGGACACGCCGCCGTGGACCGCGAGTTGTATCTGCCCCGAACATGGACCGAGGATCCCGAGCGGTGCCGCGCGGCGGGCCTGGATCCCGACGACGTGCACTTCGCCACCAAGACGCAGCTGGCCGCCGTGATGCTCAAGCGGTTCTGGGCGAGCGGCCACAGCGTCGGCTGGGTCACCGGCGACGAGGTCTACGGCGGCAACCCCGCCCTGCTGTCGATGATCGCCGCGCACGGGAGCGGATACGTCATGGCCGTCTCCTGTCGCACCGAAGTACCGACTCCCGCCGGGAAGTTCCGCGCCGACACGCTCATGCGCAAGGTGCCCCGACGCGGCTGGCAGCGACTGTCCGCAGGCTCCGGTGCGAAGGGCCCGCGTCTTTACGACTGGGCCGCCGCCGATGTGAATCCCTCCCATGCAACGGGCGCCAGCCAGCTGCTGATCCGTCGCAACCGCACCACCGGCGAACTCGCCTACTACCGCTGCTTCAGCCCACGGCCGGTGCCGCTGTCCGTCCTCGTCCGCGTCGCCGGAACCCGATGGAGGATCGAGGAGACCTTCCAGGCCGGCAAGGGCCTCGCCGGCCTGGACGAACACCAGGTCCGCCGCTACACCCCCTGGCTGCGGTGGGTGACCCTCGCGATGCTCGCGCACGCCTTCCTCGCCGCCGTCCGCGCAGGCGAGCATCACGACCGCCCTGCCTCCGACGGGCTCATCGCCCTCACCTGCAACGAGATCCAACGACTTTTCGCCCTGCCCGCAGCGTCACCGGGCGACCCGCGCGACCATCGCCTGCGCTGGTCCCTATGGCGCCGCCGACACCAGGCCCGAGCCCGTAACTGCCACTACCGCCGACACGAGGCCACAGCATGAAGATCCACAACTGGCGGATGGGGTATCAATTGACCGACCTCAGAAGCAGCCGGCCGAAGTCCGTGCGGCCCGAGGGACCCCTCAGGCCGCCATCAGCGCCGCCAGGGCGCGGTCCATTGCGGCGTTGAACTCTTCCGGCGTCAGCGGCAGCCGGGACTTGACGTCCCGACTCCATTGGTCGGCGAGGACCTCGGCGGAGCCCGCCTCGACACCGTCGAGCGCCGCGTCGGCCAGGTCCGACGGAGCGATCTTGTCCACGGGCCAGCCCGCGGCCATGTCGGTATCGGCCAGGCCGAGGTGTACCGCTGTGACGAGCGTGCCCTGCTCGGCGAGCTCCAGGCGGACGCCGTTGGTCATGGCCCAGGCGGCGGCCTTGGTCAGGTGGTAGGCATTGGCACCCTTGCTCCCGAACCACGACATGGCGGAGAGGACGTTGACGATCGCGCCCCCGCCGTTCCTGGCGAGCGCCGGCGCGAACTCCCGGATCATTCCCAGGTGGCCGAACATGTTGGTCTCCAGCTCGTGCCGCACCGCGTCCAGCGAACCGGTCACCAGGTCGGTCCCCGTACTGATTCCCGCGTTGTTGATGAGCAGCGAGACGTCCGGGGCGGCCTCGGCGGCAGCCCTCACGGATGCGGGATCGGCGATGTCGAGGGGCAGCACCTCGACCCCGGGCAGGTCCACGGTCTCCGGTCGGCGGGCCGTCGCGTAGACCTTGCGGGCGCCCCGTTCGAGCAGGCACTGGGTGATAGCGCGGCCCAGGCCGCGGTTGGCTCCGGTGACAAGGGCAACTGAGTTGTTGATATCCATGCCCGGTACGCTAAAACCTGACGTTGACGTCAGAGGCAAGTGCTGGTCGTCAGGACCGGGGTGAGAGGAATCACCATGACCGTCACGCAGGCCGCGGCCGAGCGGCTGGTCCGCATCGGCGAGGTGGCGCGGGGCGCCGGCGTCTCGGTACGCGCCGTGCGCTACTACGAGCAGCAAGGACTGCTCATCGCGGAGCGCAGCCCATCCGGCCAGCGCCTCTACCGGCAGGACGCAGTCGCCCTGGTGCGCTTCTTCCAGCAGATGTTCGCCGCCGGCCTCACCAGCCGAAGGATCACCGAACTCCTTCCGTGCTGGGACTCCGGGCACACCGACGCCGAGCAACGAGCCATGCTGCGCGCCGAGCGCGACCGTATCCAGGCCAAGGTCGACGACCTACAGACCGCCCTGGACCGCCTCGATGAGATCATCGCGATCACGGACACGCACCCGTAGGTGCGGTCGGTCGGACGGCGCACCAGCGATCTACGGCTGGAGTACTAGAGAGGCGCCGTACCGGAGGGGTCCTGTACCGCCGGCGGCCGGACGCCGCCGAACGCGCGCCGGTTGAAGTGCGTCAGCGAAAGCTCCGCGCGCAGTTCCTCCAGGCGGTGCAGGGCAGGGGCGCCGTAGAAACGTTTCAGCAGGTCCGCGTCGAGGTCGTGGGCGCCGTAGAGGTACGGCCGCCCGCCCGCCTCCGCGCAGGTCTCCAGGAGCCGCCGCTGGACCCGCCGCGTGGCGGAGACCGCGCGGTCGTCGGACCGGGGCGCCGACGCGAAGACGCCGACCCCGTAGAGCACGGGCGCGTCCAGCACGGGAGCGAAGACGAACGGGGCGGCCGGCGCCGGGCGTTCGATCACCAGGAAGTAGAGGCTGACCAGGGTGTCGGTCAGCGGGGACGCGTCCAGCAGGGGTTCCAGCGTCGCCGCGAACGTGTGCAGGCCCGCCTCGTCGAGGACGTAGTCCGCCCACAGGTTGGTGTGGGTCTCGCCCTGGAGCAGCGGGGAGAGGTGCCGCCCGACCTCGTCGTGCAGCCGCAGCGGGTAGTCGGGAACGGACTGCTCCGGGGGCTCGGGGGAGGCGTCGGCCGCCCAGGAGACCTGCGCGTACCAGGACGTCCGGTCGTACATGCCGAAGTAGCCGGAGACGCCCGGCTCGGCGGCTATCCGCGGCATGAAGGCCACGAGGTCGGAGAGGCCGGCGTGCTCGATCCGGGAGACCCGGGCGGCGTCCCGGTACGGGACCGTGCGCAGTACCGCCTTCCGGAGGAAGCCCACCTGGCCTAGCCCGCCGAGGGCGAAGCGGAACAGCTCGGTGTTCTCCTCGCCGGAACACCGCAGGACGCGGCCCGTTCCGTCGACGAGCTCGATCTCCCGCACCTGGTCGGCCTGGAGGCCGGACCGTATCGAGCCGAGGCCGAAGCCCCCGACGGACAGCGTGCCGCCCACCGTGAGGCCGAGGAAGCTGGGCAGGACCGGGTTGGCGCGGCCGTGCCGGTTCAGCCAGGTCTCCAGCTCGTACCAGGTGATGCCGCTCGGGACCTCGACCAGCCGCCCGCCGGCCGCGAGCCGGGGCTCGGCGTCGCCGCGGGCGTTGTGCAGAACGGTCCCCGGACTGAGCGTCTGCGTGTTGCAGGACCGGCCCGCGCCGCGCACGGCCGTCTCCCGGCCGGAGGCGGCGGCCCGCCGCATGATGTCCTCGACGGTCCCGTCCGTTCCCTCCCGGACAACCGCCGCGGGGGGAACGAAGCGGGAGCGCCCGAAGTCGCTGCCGAATTCTCGCGTCATGTGACACCTTTCCCGAACCGTCTGCTTTCCCGAACCATCCGCTTTCACGAACCGTCCGCGGCCTTCCGCCGGACGGTCTCCGTCTGTGGTCACGGCCTGAACCCGCCGAACGCGCGCCGGTTGAAGTGCGTCAGCGAAAGCTCCGCGCGCAGTTCCTCCAGGCGGTGCAGGGCCGGGGCGCCGTAGAAACGTTCCAGCAACTCCGCGTCGAAGTCGTGGGCTCCGTAGAGGTAGGGGCGGCCCCCGTCCTCCGCGCAGGCTTCCAGCAGTTCCCGCAGCACCCGCCTCGTCCCGTAGATCGCGCGGGAATCCGACCGGCCGGCCGCGGTGAAGACGCCGATCAGGTACTGGACGGGCGCGTCGACCACGGGCGCGAGGGCGAAGGGCGTGGCCGCCGGGGGGCGCCGGATCACCAGGAAGTAGAGGGCGACCAGGGTTTCGGACAGCGGGTACGCACGGGTCAGTTCTTCCACCCGCGCGCAGAATCCGGGGAACGCAGACTCGTCGAGGACGTGGTCCACCCACAGATTGGCATGGGTGTCCTCTTCCAGCAGATAGTGGAGTTTCCTCGCGGTTTCGCGGTGGCTGTACAGCATGTAGTCGGGGACCGGCAGCACCGGTGCCGAATCCCCGGGATCCGGGGCGTCGGCGTCGTACGACACGTACGAGTACCAGTCGGTCCGGTCGTACATGCCGAAGTAACTGGCCACCCCGGGGTTTTGGGCGCCGTTCCGCATGAAGCCGACGAGCTCGTCGAGGCCGGTGTGCGGAATTCTGGACGCCCGGGTGACGGGCTGGTACGGAACCGTTCGCAGCACCGCTTCGCTGATGAAGCCCACCTGCCCCAGTCCGCCGAGGGCGAACCGGAACAGTTCGGCGTTCTCCCGGTCGGAACACCGCAGCGCGCGGCCCGTTCCGTCGACGAGTTCGATCTCCCGCACCTGGTCGCTCTGGATACCGGAACGGACGGACGCGAGGCCGAATCCGCCGACGGACAGGTTGCCGCCCACCGTGATGTCGAGGTAGCTCGGGAGGACGGGGTTGGAACGGCCGTGCCGGTTCAGCCATTTCTCCAGTTCCAGCCAGGTGATCCCGCTGGGGGCCGCGACGAAGTGGCCGTCCCCCGTGAACCGCGGGGTGCTGTCGGGGCGGTAATTGTCGAGGACGGTCCCGGAGGAGAGCGTTTGGGTACCGCACGAGCGGCCGGCCCCGCGGACGGCCGTCTCGCGGCCGGACGTGGCCGCCTGCCGCATGAGGTGCCCGATCGTTCCGTCGTCGCCTTCCCGGACCACCCGCTCGGGAGTGATGACGGAGGTCCGTCCGAAATCCCGGCTGAACTTGTGCACTTGGCTTCGCCTTTCGTCTCGCCCGTTTGATGAATCGCTTTCCGCTTCCGGTCTCTGATTCCGCTGTGGCGGTCAAAACCTCTGTTGCTGCGGTGAAGCGTGGTGACGAAATCCGCTTTCAGGGATGCGGGTGTCGCTCAGAGCCAGTCAGAGCGGATGTGGCGCATGAGGCCGGCCGGCAAGGGGCGAACGCCACCATGACGCCACGTCAGGACCGGTGGTCATGGCCGTCACCGTAGACCACGAACCGGATCGCGCGCACCACGGGGTGACCTGGCGAACCGTCCGCATCCCGCCGAAAACCGGCATGCATGTATCCGCCAACTGCTCAGGTGGTTATGTGTCAGGACGTCAGGGGTTTGGCGACGGGGGCTGGCATTTTCCTGTTAGTTTTATTTCAACCGTTGTGCGGCGGGGGCGCCTTGTCTAAGGTGGTCCGACATTCCCCCTGTGCCGCAGCACGGCAGAAGCCTCCCGTGGCTGGTGTGACACAGGTGATTTCACGATTCACGATTTCCGACACCGGGCCCACCTTTCCTGTGGTGAGCCGGGGCCCGCACGCGCGCCCGTCGACGAGGCCGCGACCCAAGAGCGGGAGAAGCGAAGGAAGCGAAGGAAGCGAAAAGGGGGCACACCGAATTGTCTGCGCACAACGGACACCTGCCGGGGATCAGGAAGGACTTCATCTCCGACTACGACGGGCTCGCCGGCCAGTGGTGGGACCCGCGCGGCGCGCTCGCACCGCTGGGGTGGATCGCCCGCGCCCGCGCCGACTACGTACCGGCCGCCCGGCACGACGGCGCCCTGCTGCTCGACATCGCCTGCGGCGGCGGCCTGTTCGGCCCGCACGCGGTCGCCAAGGGCTACCGCGCGGTCGGCGCCGACCTGTCGGAGCTGTCGCTCCGCGAAGCCCGCCGGCACGGCTACGCCGAGACCGTCCGGGCCGACGCCGCCGGCCTGCCGTTCGGCGACGCGTCGTTCGACGTCGTCACTGCGGGCCAGTGCCTCGAACACGTCCCGGACCCCTTCGCCGTGGTGGCGGAGGCCTGCCGGGTGCTGCGCCCCGGCGGCACCCTCGTCGTCGACACCATCGCCGACACCAGGGCCGCCCGCTTCGTCTCGGTCACCCTCGCCGAGAACGTCCCGATCCCCGGCCACCCGCCCCGCGGCACCCACGACCACCGCCTCTTCGTCAACCGCGAGCGGCTGGTCCGGGCCGCCCGGCTGCACGGCGTGGAGCTCAGGCTGCATGGCCTGCGCCCGCGCCTGCGCGACATGGCCCGCTATGCGGCCGGACGGCTCGAAGCGGTGCGCATCGTGCGCACCAAGTCCACATCGGTCCTCTACCTGGGCGCGGGAACCAAAAAGTGACGCTGCCACTGCACCTCCACGCCGGCGCCGTCCACAACTGGGTGATCGGCGCCAGGCTCAAGACCCTCCCCGTCAGCTACGCGCCGCTGGCCGTGGGCACCGCCATCGCCCACGCGTCCGGCCCCCTCGACGCGCCGCGCGCCGTCCTGACGGTGGTCCTCGTGCTCGGCTTCGTCCTGGGCACCAACTTCTTCAACGACTACAGCGACGGCATCCGCGGCGTGGACGACCACCGGGCCGGCCCCACCCGGGTGGTCGGCTCGGGACGGGCCACGCCGCGGCAGGTCTTCCGGCACGGCGCGGTCCTGTACGGCATCGGCGCCCTGGCCGGGCTGTACCTGGCCGTGACGGTCTCCTGGTGGCTGCTCGCCGTCACCGTGTTCATCGCGCTCGGCGGCTGGTTCTACACCGGCGGCTCCCGGCCGTACGGCTACCACGGCCTCGGCGAGATCAGCATCTTCCTCTACCACGGCGTCGTCTTCGTCTGCACCCCCGTCTACGTCCAGACCGGGCACGTGCCCTGGGAGGCCCTGGCCGGATCCATACCCGTCGGCCTGCTCGCCTGCGCCCTGCTGACCACCAACAACCTGCGCGACATCCCGACCGACGCCGCCACCGGCAAGATCACCCTCGCGGTGCGGCTGGGCGTCGCGAAGACGCGCGCGTTCTACGTGTGCTGCGTCGCCGGCGCCTTCGTCTCCGCCCTCCTGCCGGCCCTCGCCCACCCGTGGGCGCTGCTCGTGCTCGGCGCCGTCCCGTTCGCCGTCTCCCCGGTGCGCAGGGTGCTGAGCGGAGCTGCCGGCCGGGCGCTGATCCCGGCGTTGGAGCACACCTGCCTGCTGCTGCTCGCGTTCGGAACCCTGCAGGCGATCGGCCAGGCCCTGTGACCCACCGAGGAGTGGAGCGATGATTTCCGACCCCGGCATACCCGATTCCCACATAGGCACCCACGAGGCGCCCGCCCCCGAGACGCCCGACCACGAAGTCCTCGTCATCGGTGCCGGATTCTCCGGCATAGGAACCGCCATCGGCCTCCGCAAAGCCGGCATCACCGACTTCCTCCTCCTGGAGGAGCGCGACGACATCGGCGGCAGCTGGCACGCCAACACCTACCCCGGCATCTCCGTCGACATCTCGGCGTTCTCCTACTCCTTCGCCTCCGACCCCTACCCGTCGTGGTCCCGGGTGTTCCCCCCGGGAGAGGAACTGGACGCCTACGCGCACCACTGCGTCGACACCCACGGCCTCCGGCCCCACGTGCGCTGCCACTCCCGCGTCGTCCGCGCGGAATACCACGAGAAGGCGCACTTCTGGCGGGTCTTCTTGGCCGACGGCACCTCCCTGACCGGCCGTTTCGTCGTCTGCGCCACCGGATGGCTCACCAAGCCCAAAACACCGGACATTCCCGGCCTCGACCGGTTCAAGGGCGACCTCGTGCACACCGCGGAATGGGACCCCGAGCTCGCGCTGGACGGCCGCCGCGTGGGGCTGGTCGGCACCGGTGCCTCCGGCGTGCAGGTGGTGCCCGAGATCGCGCCCCGCGTGGAGCGGCTCCACGTCTACCAGCGCACGCCCATCTGGCTGCTGCCCAAGCCGGACGCCCCGATCCCCGAGGCGCTCCGCCGGGTCTTCGCGCGGGTCCCCGCCACCCAGCGGGCGATCCGGCTGCTCACGGACGCGGCGACGGAGATCGCCTTCGTCGTCGCGATGGTCCACTACCGCCGCTTCCCGTTCCTGCTCCGGGCCACCGAGGCCGCGTCCCGCGCCTACCTGCGCCGCCAGGTCGGCGGCGACCCCGAGCTGATGCGCAAGCTCACCCCGTCCTACCGCGTGGGCTGCAAACGGCCGTCCCTGGCCAAGGGCTACTGGCGCGCCTTCACCCGGGAGAACGTCGACCTCGTCACCGAACCGATAGCCGAGGTCACCGAGACGGGCATCCGGACGGCGGACGGCGAGGAGCAGACGTTCGACGTCCTCATCCTGGCCACCGGCTTCCACGTGCTCGACAACCTTCCGCCGTTCCCGGTGCACGGCCAAGGCGGGCGGGACCTCAAGGAGTTCTGGCGGACCGAGCGCTTCCAGTCCTACGAGGGGACGTCCGTCAAGGGCTACCCGAACCTGTGGTTCATCGTCGGCCCCTACTCCTTCACCGGCGGATCCTGGTTCGGGATGATCGACTACCAGGTGACCCACGCCCTCCGCGTCATCAAGGAGGCCCGGCGGCGGCGCGCCACGCAGGCGGTCGTCCGCGCCGACCGGCACGACCGCTCCTTCCGCAGGGCCCTGCGCCGGCAGCGGGACACCGTGTTCCTCGACCCCAGCTGCAAGGGATCGAACACCTACTACCTCGACGAGCGCGGGGACGCGCCGGCCGTCCGCCCGGCCTCCACCGTCGAAGCGGCCTGGCGCGCCCGCCACTTCGACCTGGACGACTACCGGTACGAACGATGACCCCGCGGCCGGCCGACCGCTCCACCACCAGCGCCAGGAGGCAGAAGGCGATGCGTTTTCGCGAGGTGCAGGGGCGGGACCGCGCCCTGTGCGTGCTGTACGGGACCACGGCCCTGGTGGGCGCCGGCGTCATGGGGGCGCTGGCCGTCGCCTTCGTCGTGGGCCACGCGGACTCCGGACCCACGGGAGTCGTCACCGACTTCCTCCGCGACGCCACCGCCAACCTGGCATCCCGGTTCATCTACGCCGACCTGGTCCTCACCTGGGCCGCGCTCGGCGCCTACATGATCGTCGAAGGGCGGCGGTTCGGCATCCGGCACGTCTGGGCGTACATCGTCGGAGCCCCGCTCCTCGCCCTGATCGCGAGCTACGGCCTGTTCATGCTCGTACGCCAGCTGAGGATCGCGGCGGCGGGCGGTGGCGACGACCTGCCCGCGGGTGGCGGGACCGGTCGGCGGACGGCGACCGGGACGGCCTCGTGAGCCGCGCGGGACGGTGCCGGAGGCGGAGCACGAGGAAGCGCGGACGGTAATGGCACACGCAGCACATTCAGCCCACTCAGCACATGCAGCCCACACGGCCCACGCGGCACACACGGCCCACGCGGCACACACGGCCCACGCGGCACACACGGCCCACGCAGTCGTATCCGGCGGTGGCATCGGCGGCCTCGCGACCGCCCTGGCCCTGGCCCGCCAGGGGCACCGCGTGACCGTCCTGGAGCGCGGCGAGGCGTTCACCGAGATCGGCGCCGGCGTCCAGCTCGGCCCGAACGCGTTCCACGCCCTCGCGCTCCTGGGCGTGAGCGAAACCGTGCGCGAGCGCGCGGTGTTCGTCGACGCCCTCCGCCTCATGGACGGCGTCTCGGGCAGGCCGCTCGCGACCATGCCCCTCACCGCGCGGTACCGCGCGCGGTTCGGGAACCCGTACGCCGTCGTGCAGCGCGTCGACCTCTACGAACCGCTGCTCGCGGCGTGCCGCGCGGCCGCCGGCGTCACGCTGGTGGCCGGCGCCGACGTCCGGTCGTACGCACAGGACGCGGCGGGCGTCACGGTCGCGACGGCGGACGGCCGGACGTACCGCGGGGACCTGCTCGTCGGCGCCGACGGCATCCGGTCGGCCGTGCGCGCCCGGCTGGTGGGCGACGGCCCGCCGCGGGTCTCCGGCCACACCATCTACCGCTCGGTCATCCCCATCGAGAAGGTGCCGGACGGCCTGCGGTGGAACGCCGTGACCCTGTGGGCCGGGCCGAAGTGGCACTTCGTCCACTACGTCATCGGCAACGGCCGCTACCTCAACCTCGCCGCCACGCTGGACGACGGCGCCCGGGAACCGGTCGCGGGCCGCCGGACGGCCCGGGACCTCGTCCTGCACCGCTTCCGGAACCTGGGGCGCATCCCGCGCCGGCTGCTCGAACTGGGCGCGGACTGGCGCGAATGGGTCCTCTGCGACCGCGACCCCGTGGACGTCTGGACCGACGGCCGGGTGACCCTGATGGGCGACGCCGCCCACGCCATGCTCCAGTACGCCGCCCAAGGGGCCTGCCAGGCCCTGGAGGACGCGGTGGTGCTGGGCGAGGTGCTCGCGGGCGCCGGCCCCGGAGCCGCCGGTGACGTGCCGCGGCGGCTGGAGCGGTACAACGCCGCACGCCGCGAACGGACCGCGCGCATCCAGCTCCTGGCCCGGCGGATGGGCGAGGAGCTCTACCACCCCGCCGGCGCGGCGGCCTTGGCCCGCGACGCGATGCTGCGGGCGCTGGGCGAGGACGACCTGTACGAGCGGGTGGCCTGGCTGCACGGCGCCCGGGAGTTCGCCGTGCCGCACTGAGCGCGGGGCTCAGCCCGCGGTGCCCTGGCCGTCACCGTCGGCGGCCAGCCGCAGGGCCCGCTCCCGGTCGCGGGTGTCCAGGGCGTCGACCAGGGCGGTCCTGCGGTCGAGGCGGGCGCGCAGGCCCCCGGGGGCGGCGTCGGTCTCGGCCCGCTCGGCGAGCGGCAGCAGGCCGTCGTAGAGCGCACGCAGCAGACCGCCGGGGCTGAGCGCGGCGAGACGGGCGCGCAGACGCCGGTCGGCCGAGGCGAAGGCGGCCGGGTCGGCGGCGTCCGCCGCCTCCGCCAGCGGCGCCAAGAGGCCCCGCAACTCGGCCACGTCGGCGGGGGAGGCGTGCCACAGGGCGTCCGCGACGAGCAGCGGGTCCAGGGCGTCGCGGACCCGGCGGGCGTCCTCGGGCCGCTGCCCGTCCAGCGCCTCGGCCCAGGCGTCCCTTGGCGTGGCCGGGGCTGGCGGGGGCGGCTGGGGCGGCTGGGCGGCGAACAGCCCCCCGCCCGGCCCCGGTCGCACGGTGACCAGGCCGCGGGTCTGCAACAGGCGCAGCGCCTCGTTGAACGTCCCGACGGACACCCCGCACTCGGCCCGCAGCTCCTCCTTGGTCCCGAGGCGCGCCCCCGGCCGACTGCGGGCGACGCGCTCGGCGACGCGGTCGGCGGCCGTCTCGGCGCGCGAGGGGGCGGACGCACGCTCCCAGTCGGCGCGGCACAGGGCCGGCAGGTCGGCGCCGTCGCGCTGCTCGGCGTGCCCGTCCGCGCGGTGGTCGGTGGTTCCCACGGTGTCTCCTCGGCGCCCTGGTGGAAATGATTATGGTGAATAGCCTCGCACCCCTTGACGCCTTTCGTAAACCACATGCATGATCACCATAATCATCATGATGGTTTAAGGGGGCCAGGACTCGATGGGCGAGCAGGACTTCCGCGACGCGATGGCCGGCGTCTGCGCACCGGTGACGGTCGTGACGGCCGCCGAGAACGGGACGCCGTACGGGGTCACCGTGAGCGCCTTCGCCTCACTCTCCCTGCGGCCCGCGATGGTGTCGGTGGCGCTCGACCGGTCCTCCGACGTCCTGCGGCGCATCCTCGCGACCGGGCGGTTCGGCGTGAACGTGCTGGGCAGCGACCAGGACGAGCCCGCCAGGACGTTCGCCCGCCGGCTGCCCGACCGCTTCGCCGCGTCCGGGGCGCCCTGGACGTACGACCACGGACTGCCGCGGCTGACCGAGGCCCCCGGATGGCTCGTCTGCGGGCTCCGCTCGGCGGTCGAGGGCGGCGACCACCTCCTGCTCCTCGGCGACGTCACCCACGTCCGCACATCCAGGGCCGCGCCCCTCGTCTACGGCCACCGCACGTTCGGCACCCACTCCGCGTTCGCGCGCCGACCCACGCCGACCCGCGCTGAAAACTGCTGAAACACGCTGCTGTTAGGAGATTTCGCATGACCACCACGGCTACCCGACCCGTACCGTCCGCCGCCCCGACCGGTGCCGAGTTCGTCGCGCGGGCGGAGGCGCTGCGGCCCCTGCTGCGCGAGCACGCCGCCCGGATCGACGCGGACCGGCGGCTGACCGACGACGTGGTCGACGAGCTGACGCGGGCCGGGCTGTTCCGGCTGACCACGCCGCGGCGCTTCGGGGGACACGAGACCGACGTGCGCACCCTGCTCGACGTGACGGCCACGCTGGCCGAGGGCGACGGCTCCACGGCCTGGGTGGTCGCGGTCGTCAACACCTGCAACTGGCTGGCCGCCCTCTTCCCCGAGCAGGCGCAGGAGGAGGTCTTCGGCGCCGACCCCGACGCCCGTGTCACCGGCGTCTTCAGCCCGACCGCCACCGCCCGCAGGGTCGAGGGCGGTTGGCGGGTATCCGGCCGCTGGTACTACAACTCCGGCGCCCCGCAGTCCACCTGGGCCGTCGTCGGCATCCCGCTCACCGACGCCGAGGGCACCGTGACCGACCAGGCGATGGCCCTGATACCGCGGCACGAACTGCGCTTCGAGGACACCTGGTTCGTCGCCGGCATGCGCGGCACCGCCAGCGACTGCGTGATCGCCGAGGACGTCCTCGTCCCCGAGCACCGGGTGATGTCCGTGCCGGGTGCCCTCGAAGGGGACGTCCCCGCCGACCACGGCCCCACCGGCCTCTTCCGCATCGCGTTCGCCCCCTTCCTGGCCGTCGGCCTGGCGGGCCCCCAACTCGGCATGGCCCGGGCCGCGCTGAAGCTGGTCACCGAGAAGGCGGCGAGCAAGCCGATCGCCTACACCTACTACGCGACCCAGGCGGAGTCGGTCGGGGTGCAGTTGCAGGTCGCCGAGGCCGCGATGCGGATCGACACCGCCGAGCTCCACATCGGCCGGGCCGCCGCCGACCTCGACACCGCCGCGGCCCGCGGGGAGACCCTCGACCTCCTGGTCAAGGCCCGGGTCCGCGCCGACGCGGGCCACGCCATCGAGAACCTGCTCTCCGCCGTCAACACGCTGCTCAACGTGCACGGCGCCGGCTCCTTCGCGGACGCCAACGCGCTGCAGCGGATCTGGCGCGACCTGAGCGTGGCCGGCCGGC
>NZ_JAIQLH010000198.1 GCF_020037025.1 Streptomyces huiliensis
GCGGATCTGGCGCGACCTGAGCGTGGCCGGCCGGCACGCGGCCGCCACACCGGCGGTGGGCAGGGAGATCTACGGCAAGCTGCTGCTCGGCGTGGAGGAGCGGATCACCCCGTTCGTGTGACCCCACCACCGGCACCCCTCACCGCCACCCCCGGAGCGCGGCGCGACTACGCCACGCGGACCAACGCCCCGCGCCCGCGCGCCGTTCCGGGGTAGCCGTGACGGGGTGAGAGCACTCGTCGTCAACTGCACCCTGAAGAAGTCCCCCGAGCCGTCCAACACCGAGGCGCTGGCCCAGGTCGTCGCCGGACGGCTCACCGAACTCGGCGTCCGGGTCGACCACGTGCGCGCGGTCGACCTCGACATCCGGCCCGGCGTCACGTCCGACACGGGCGACGGCGACGCCTGGCCCGCCGTCCGGCGGAAGCTCCTCGCCGCCGAGATCCTGGTCATGGCCTCCCCGACCTGGCTCGGACGGCCCTCCTCCGTCGCCCAGCGGGTCCTCGAACGGATGGACGCCATGCTGAGCGAGACCGACGACGAGGGGCGCCCGGTGGCGTACAACCGCGTCGCCGGGGTCGTCGTCACCGGCAACGAGGACGGCGCCCACCACGTCATCAGCGAGATCGGCGGTGCCCTGGGCGACATCGGGTACACCATCCCGGGACAGGCCTGGACGTACTGGCACCTGGGGCCCGGGCCCGGCCCGGACTACCTGGACGCGTCGCAGGGGCACGAGTGGTCGCACAAGACCGCGCGGGCCATGGCCGCCAACCTGCAGGGCGTCGCCGCGGCACTGGCCGCCCGGCCGCTGGGCACACCGGGTTGAGCCCCCACGGCGGGCCGCCTTCAGCCGTCGCCCCGCCGTAAGCCCGGCACCGCACCCGTAAGCCCGGCACCGCACCCGTAAGCCCGGCACCGCACCCGTAAGCCCGGCACCGCACCCGTCAGCCCGTCACCCCGCCCCCGGCGAACAGCAGCGCCACGTCGATCCCCGCCACCAGGACCGCCGCCGCGAACGGCGCTCCCGGGCGGCGGCCGGCGAGCGCGGAGCCGGCGAGGGCGGTGAGCGCCGCCGCGGCCAGG
>NZ_JAIQLH010000199.1 GCF_020037025.1 Streptomyces huiliensis
GCCCGGGCCACCGCGCGCCGCCACAGCCGGTGACCGGCGTCGGCCGCCGCCCGCTCGGCCCGCTCGGGCGTCCGGGCGCGCGCCAGCGCTCCGGCGAGCTCGCCGGCCGCCCCGCCGAAGCCGGAGCGCCGGAGGATCTCCTGGGGGACCCGGCCGTCCAGCCGGCTCTCCTCACGCGTCGGCTGTACGGGCGCGGGGGCAGGCGCGGGGGCGGCGCTCGCCGCGGTGGGGGTGGCGAGGCAGGACAGGGCCAGCGCGGAGGCGACGAGGGCGGCGCCCGGAAGACGCGGTGCGAGCTTGATGGGTCTCATGGGGCCGTATGAAATCAGCGTTGTCCACATCGCGGAAGGGGTGGCCACGCTCCCCCTCCCGCCGATGGATTCCGGCCCCCTGCGTACTGCTTTCAGGCCACAATGACGCATGAACACAGCCGAGTTCATCGCCGCGCACCACCCCCTCATATCCATCGGCCACTCCTGGGCGTCCGCGCTGTTCGGCACGGGTGCCGGGCAGGGCGCCCGGCAGTTCACCGAACTGGGCCTCGCCCTGCTCCTCTCCTCCCTCATCGGCCTGGAGCGCGAACTCCAGCAGAAGAGCGCCGGACTGCGCACCCACACCCTCGTCGGGGTGGGCAGCGCCCTCTTCGTCGAGGTCTCCCTGCACGGCTTCGGCCCGGCCAACGGGCTGGCGGGCACGGCCTTCGACGGCTCGCGGGTCGCCGCGCAGATCGTCTCCGGCATCGGCTTCATCGGCGGCGGCCTGATCTTCGTCCGCCGCGACGCGGTCCGCGGCCTGACCACCGCCGCGACCATCTGGCTCACCTGCGCCGTCGGCATGGCCTGCGGCGGCGGCCTGCCGCTGCTCGGCGCCGCCGCCACCGTCGTGCACTTCCTGGTCGTCCGCGGCTTCCCGCTGCTCACCCGCCGGCTGGCGGCGGCCCCCACGGTCGAGCGGTTCGAGCTGCTGCTCTCCTACCGGACGCGCCGCGGGGTGCTGGGCCGGGTCCTGGAGCTCTGCACCAGCCAGGGGTTCCGGGTCACGGACGTGCACATCCACTCCGAGTCCCGGGAGGGCGAGAACGGCAAGGGCAAGGGGAAGGGCCGGGAGGCCGAGGTGGTGCTGGGGCTGGAGGGACGGAAGCCCGCCCATCCGCTCGTCGAGGAGCTCACGGACTGGGAGGGCGTCCTCGACGTCGGCCTGCGCGCCCACCGCGACAGTACCGAATGAGCCGGCGAACGTACGTACTGGGCGGGCGAGTTGGCGCACCGAAGGGCGATCATCCGCTACCGTGCGGAGCGGGCGGGGGCGGGGTCACCTGACGGACGTCGCCCCCGTCCGTCACCCCCGTCCGTCGTCCGGGCCGGGCGTCAGCGGCCCTCCGCCGTGATCCGCCGGTAGGCGAGCTCGGCGAGCCGCCGCTGGCCCTCCTTGTTGGGGTGGAACCAGTCCCAGTGGCTCAGGTCCGCGCCGGTGAAGCCGTAGGAGTGCACCGACCCGCCGTCGTAGCGGCACAGCAGGTCCCGGCGGCAGACGTCCTCCAGGACGGCGTTGTACTCCTTCACCCGCCGCTCCACCTTCTCCCGCCGCTCCCGGGTGGGGGCGTCCACCAGCTCGGAGTCCCGCAGCATCGACGGGCAGATGCCCAGCTTCCACACCTGCTTGCCCAGCGGGCTCTTGCTCCCCTCCGACCACAGCCGTTTGAGGTCGGGGACGCTCGCCACGTACACCTGCGTCTTCGGCAGCGACCCGCGGAGCTCCCTGAGTGACTTCTCGAAGTCGGCCCGGAAGTCCTTCACCGACGTCATCTCGGCCACGTCGGCCCGGCAGGCGTCGTTCGCCCCGAGCAGCACCGTCACCAGCTGCGGCCGGTGCGGGACGGCCGCGCGCACCTGGCGGGGGAGGTCGGCCATCCGCGCCCCGGTCCGGGCGAAGTTCCAGCTCCGGCTCTCCGGCGAGGGCAGCAGCCGGGCGGCGAGGCTGTCCACCTGGGTGCCGGTGGCCCAGGAGACCTCCGGGCAGTCCTTGAGCAGCCGGCAGGCGTCGTACCCCCGGGTGATCGAGTCGCCCAGGGAGGCCAGGGAGTCGGGCCGGGTGTTCCAGGCCGGCTTGGCGTTCGCTCTGGGCTTGGCCGCCGGCCGCTCCGCCGCCGCGCCCGGCGCCCGGTCGTCGCAGCCCGCCGTGAGCAGCCCCGCGGTGAGCGCCGCCACCGCCGTCAGCGCCGCGGCGGCGGCACGCGACGGGCGGTCGGTGCTGGTGCGCATCGTCTTCCCCCTCCGGCCGGGTGAACAGGTGTCCTGGACCGACGGTACGTCACCCGGCGGACATCCCGACCGCGCACGGGGTTCCTCCCGGAAGTGACCGGGGCCTTACCGGTCCTGCCCGCACCACCACTGCGCCGGATCACAACACGTCACATCCTGTCCCTTTCCGGAAAATTGCCCCCTATGGTGTTTACTGTTGGTAACCTCGCGAACTGGTGCGGGAGGGGCCACGGGGACGGAACGTCCGGTGCGGCCCCGGGCGGGACCGGTACGGACGCGAGGCCCTGGGGAAGGCGAACCTCGAAACCGCACTGGAGGTCCCGGTGACGTCACGTGGCGTTCTCTACGTGCACTCCGCACCGCGCGCACTCTGCCCGCACGTCGAATGGGCCGTCGAAGAGGTGCTCGGCGCCCGCGTCGCCCTCGACTGGATCCGGCAGCCCGCCTCCCCCGGCACCTGGCGCACGGAGTTCTCCTGGCAGGGCCGCCCCGGCACCGCCTCCCGCCTCGCCTCCTCCCTCCGCGGCCGGCACCTGCTGCGCTTCGAGGTGACCGCGGAACCGGCCGCCGGCACCGAGGGCGAGCGCTACAGCTCCACCCCCGACCTGGGCATCTTCCACGCGGTCACCGGCGTCCACGGCGACATCCTGATCCCCGAGGACCGGCTCCGCGCCGCCCTCGGCCGCGCCCAGCGCGGCGAGACCGACCTGGCCGCCGAGATCGCCGGCCTCCTCGGCAAGCCCTGGGACGACGAACTGGAACCCTTCCGGCACGCGGGCGAGGGCGCTCCGGTGCGCTGGCTGCACCAGGTGGTGTGACCGGCGGGGCCGGACGGTGTGCCCTGCGGGGCCAGGCGGTGTGACCGGCGTGCTTGCCCTCGAGTGCGCTCCAGCGCATACGGTTCCGGCATGACCGATACCGCTTCCGTCGCCGTCCTCGGCACCGGCATCATGGGTGCCGCCATGGCCCGCAACCTCGCCCGCGCGGGCCTCGACGTCCGGGCCTGGAACCGCGACCCGGCCAAGGCCGAACCGCTCGCCGCCGACGGGGTCCGGATCGCCGGGACCCCCGCCGACGCCGTCCGCGACGCCGGCACCGTCATCACCATGCTGTACGACGGCGCGGCCGTCCTGGACGTCATGCGCCGGGCCGCCCCCGGGCTGCGGCCGGGCGCGGTGTGGCTCCAGTCGACCACCGCGGGCCTCGACGTCCTCGACGAGTTCGCGGCCGTCGCCGACGAGTACGGCGTCGTCCTCGTGGACGCCCCGGTCCTGGGCACCCGGGCGCCGGCCGAGAAGGGCGAACTCACCGTCCTCGCCGCCGGTCCCGCCGCCGTCCGTCCCGCGCTCGCCCCCGTCCTGGACGCCGTGGGCACGCGGACGGTGTGGACGGGCGAGGACGGCGCCGCGGGCAGCGCCTCCCGGCTCAAGCTGGTGCTCAACAGCTGGGTGCTGACCGTCACGCACGGCACCGCCGAGGCACTGGCGCTCGCCGCCGGGCTGGGCGTGGACGCCCGGGACTTCCTGGCGGCCGTCGAGGGCGGCCCGCTGGACATGGGCTACCTGCGGGCCAAGTCCGCCCTGCTGCTCGACGGCGGCCTCACCCCGCCGAGCTTCGCGACCGCCACCGCCGAGAAGGACGCCCGCCTCATCGTGGCCGCCGGGGAGCGGGCCGGCGTACGGCTCGACGTCGCGGCGGCCGGCGCGGAGCGCTTCCGGCGGGCCGTCGAGCAGGGACACGGCGACGAGGACATGGCGGCGTCGTACTTCGCGAGCTTCGAGGAGCCGAAGGAGCGGTGAACGCCGAGGGCCCGCCCGGTCGGTGAACGACCGGGCGGGCCCTCGTGCGTCAGGCGGGCGTCAGACCGTCCGCAGCGCCAGCACCACGTTGTGGCCGCCGAAGCCGAACGAGTTGTTGATCGCCGCGATGGTGCCCTGGGGCAGCGCGCGCGGCTCGTCGCGGACGACGTCCGCGTCGATCTCGTCGTCCAGCTCGTCGACGTTGATGGTCGGCGGGGCCGTCCGGTGGTACAGCGCGAGGACGGTGGCGACCGTCTCGATGCCGCCGGCGCCGCCCAGCAGGTGGCCGGTCATCGACTTGGTGGCGGAGACCGCCACGTGGTCCAGGTCGTCGCCCAGCACCTTGCGCAGCGCCTTGATCTCCGCGAGGTCGCCCTGCGGGGTCGAGGTGGCGTGCGCGTTGAGGTGCATCACCTCGGACGGCTTGAGGTCGCTGGACTCCAGCAGGCCCTGCAGCGCCGCGGCGATGCCCCGGCCGGTCGGCTCGGGCTGCGCGATGTGGTGGCTGTCCGCGGACAGGCCCTGGCCCAGGATCTCGCAGTAGGCGCGGGCGCCGCGGCGGGCCGCGTGCTCGGCGGACTCCAGGACGACCACGCCGGCGCCCTCGCCCAGGACGAAGCCGTCACGGGCCTTGTCGTAGGGGCGGGAGGCCTTCTGCGGATTCTCGTTGTTCTTGGACATCGCCATCATGCTGGCGAAGGCCGCGACGGGCAGCGGGTGGATGGCCGCCTCGGTGCCGCCGGCGACGACCACGTCGGCCCGGCCGGTGCGGATCATCTCGACGGCGTAGCCGATGGCCTCGGCGCCGGACGCGCAGGCGCTGACCGGGGTGTGCACGCCCGCCTGGGCGTTCACCTCCAGGCCGACGTTGGCGGACGGGCTGTTGGGCATCAGCATCGGCACGGTGTGCGGGGAGACGCGGCGGGCGCCCTTCTCCTTGAGCACGTCGTACTGGTCGAGCAGGGTCTGCACGCCGCCGATGCCGGAGGCGATGACCGCGCCCAGCCGCTCGGGGGCGATGGCCGCGTCCTCGCCGGCACGGGCGGTGTAGCCCGCGTCGGCCCAGGCCTCGCGGGCCGCGATCAGCGCGAACTGCGCCGACCGGTCGAGCTTGCGGGTGAGGGGGCGGGGCAGGACCTCGGACGGGTCCACCGCGGCCGTGGCGGCGATCCGGACCGGGAGGTCGGCGAACCGCTCGCCCTCCAGGGGCTTCACGCCGGAGCGACCGGCGAGCAGCCCTTCCCAGGTAGACGCGCTGTCGCCACCCAGCGGTGTGGTTGCGCCGATACCGGTGACGACCACGGTGCGATTGGTCGAGTTCACAGGAATTCTGTCTCCACGAATAGAGGTGCTGGAAACGCCACCCGCCGGGGTGGCGACGAACGCGGGATCAGGCCTGGTGCTTGGCGATGTAGTCGGCCGCGTCACCGACCGTCTTGAGGTTCTTGACGTCCTCGTCCGGGATCTTCACCTCGAAGCGCTCCTCGGCGGCGACGACGACCTCGACCATGGAGAGCGAGTCGACGTCCAGGTCGTCGGTGAAGGACTTGTCCAGCTTGACGTCCTCGACCGGGATGCCCGCGATCTCGTTGACGATCTCGGCGAGGCCCTGAAGGATCTCTTCCTGCGTGGCGGCCATGGTGGCGCTCCTTTTAATTGTGCGGTGGTTCTGGAAAAACTGCTCAGGGAACTGCTGTGGAGAGCTCCGCACCGTGGTCGGCTGGTGCCGTTCCGTGCGGATCTCGCCTAGGGGAGGGTAACGACCGTCGCGGCGAACACGAGACCCGCCCCGAAGCCGATGAGCAGCGCGGTGTCGCCGCTCTTCGCCGCTCCGGTGGCCAGGAGGCGCTCCATGGCCAGCGGAATGGAGGCTGCCGAGGTGTTCCCGGTGGTCTCCACATCCCGGGCGACCACGACATTCTCCGGCAGCTTCAGCGTTTTGACCATCGAATCGATGATCCGCATGTTCGCCTGGTGCGGAATGAAGACGTCCAGGTCGTCGGCGGTGATGCCGGCCTCGTCCAGTGCCTGCTGGGCGATCTTCGCCATCTCGAAGACGGCCCAGCGGAACACCGCCTGGCCCTCCTGCGTGATGGCCGGGAAGCGGACCTCGGTGCGGACCTCGCTGCTCTCGCGGTAGACGTCCCACGGCAGGTTCTGCCGGATGGTCTCCGACTTGTCGCCCTCCGAGCCCCACACCGTCGGGCCGATGGCCGGCTCCTGCGCGGGGCCCACGACCACGGCGCCGGCGCCGTCACCGAACAGGAACGCGGTGGAACGGTCGTCGAGGTCCGTCAGGTCCGACAGCCGCTCGACGCCGATGACCAGCACGTACTCGGCCGAGCCGTCCGTGACCAGGGCCTTGGCCATGGTCAGGCCGTAGCCGAAGCCCGCGCAGCCGGCGGAGATGTCGAAGGCGGCCGGCTTGCCGGCGCCGATCCGGTGGGCGATCTCGGTGGCGATGGCCGGGGTCTGCTTGAAGTGCGACACCGTCGAGACCAGTACCGCGCCGATCTGCTCCGGGGCGATCCCGGCGGCGGCGATGGCCTTGCCCGCGGCCTCCACCGACATGGTGGCCACCGTCTCCTCGGGGCCGGCCCAGTGCCGGGTGGCGATGCCGGAGCGGGAACGGATCCACTCGTCCGACGAGTCGATGCGCTTGAGGATCTCCTCGTTGGGCACCACGCGCACCGGGCGGTAGCCGCCGACGCCCATGATGCGCGCGTACGGCGCGCCCTTGGCAGGCTTGATCTTGGCAGTCATGTCCGGGGCTCCTTACGCGGCCGAAGAGTCGGCGGCGTGCTCGGCGATCAGCTCGCGGGCGGCGTCCAAGTCGGCCGGCGTCTTGAGGGCCAGCGTCTTCACACCGGGCAGGGCCCGCTTGGCGATGCCCGTCAGGGTGCCGCCGGGGGCCGCTTCGATGATCGCCGTGACGCCCAGCTCCTTGAAGGTCTCCATGCACAGGTCCCAGCGGACCGGGTTGGCCACCTGGCCGACCAGCCGCGCCACGACCTCGGCGCCGTCCGTCACCACCGCTCCGTCGCGGTTGGAGACGTAGCGGGTGCGCGGACCGGCCGGCTCCAGCTCGCGGGCCGCGGCCTCCAGGACGGAGACCGCAGGGGCCATGTGCTCGGTGTGGAAGGCGCCCGCGACCTTCAGCGGCACCACGCGGCGGGTGCCCTCGGGCTTGTCCGCGGCGAGCGCCGCCAGCTGTTCCATGGTACCGGCGGCGACGATCTGACCGGCGCCGTTGACGTTCGCCGGGGTCAGGCCGAGCTTCTCCAGATGCGGGAGGACGACGTCGGCCTCCCCGCCCAGCAGCGCCGACATGCCCGTCTCGGTGACCGCGGCGGCCTCGGCCATGGCCAGGCCCCGCTTGCGGACGAGCAGCATGGCGTCCTGCTCGGACAGCACGCCCGTCAGGGCGGCGGCGGCGAGCTCGCCGACGCTGTGGCCGGCGGCGGCGCCCACCTGGCGGGCGACGTCATCGGCGGTGGGGAAGAGCTGCCCCGCGGACACCAGCGCGGCGGCGACCAGCAGCGGCTGGGCGACGGCGGTGTCGCGGATCTCTTCCTCGCCGGCGTTCGTGCCGTAGTGGACGAGGTCCAGGTCGATGGCCTCCGACCAGGCCCGCAGGCGGTCGGCGACGCCGGGCAGGTCGAGCCAGGGGGTCAGGAAGCCGGGCGTCTGAGCGCCCTGGCCGGGAGCGACGAGTACGAGCACCCTCACACTCTCTCTCGTGGACGGGTTCGGCCACCCGTGGGGACAGGGACGAAGAACCGTCAGGGGAATTGTTTGCGTTCCACAAAAGCCTACGGCTGTCACTCGGTGTCGGCCAGACGCCCCAGGATCAGCGCGATGCGCAGGGTGAAGGCCGAACGGACATCGGAAGGCGACCATCCGGTGACGTCCGTCACACGTCGGAGCCGGTACCGCACGGTGTTTGGGTGGACGAACAGCATCCGCGCCGCGCCCTCCAGGCTGCTCGCCTGCTCCAGGTAGACGCTCAGCGTCTCCAGCAGCGCGGAACCCGCCTCCTCCAGGGGTCTGTAGATCTCCTCCACCAACTGGACGCGGGCCACAGGATCACCGGCCATCGCCCGCTCCGGCAGGAGATCGTCGGCGAGCACCGGGCGGGGGGCGTCCGGCCAGGCCGCGCACGCCTTCAGTCCGGCCGCGGCGGCCTGCGCGGAGCGGGTCGCCGCCAGCAGATCCGGGACGACGGGACCGGCCACCACCGGACCGGCGGCGAACGGCCCGATCAGCGCCTTCGCCGCCTGCAGCGGGTTGTCGCTGCCCCCGGCGATCACCACCAGGCGGGTGCCCAGCACCCCGGTCAGCACCTGGAGCTTGGCGTGCCGGGACGCCCGCCGGATGGCCTCCACGGTCAGCTCGCTGTCGCCGTTCGGCGCCGTCCCCAGCACCACCGCGACGTGCTTGGGCGAGTTCCAGCCCAGCGCCGCGGCCCGGGACAGCACGCCCTCGTCCGCCTCGCCCGACAGCACGGCGTTGACCACCAGCGACTCCAGCCGGGCGTCCCAGGCGCCGCGCGCCTCGGCGGCCTGGGCGTACACCTGCGCGGTGGCGAAGGCGATCTCCCGGGCGTAGACGAGCAGCGCCTCCCGCAGCGACGACTCATCACCCGGCGCGGCGACCTCGTCGATCGCCGACTCCATGACCTCGATCGTCGTCCGGACCATCTCCACGGTCTGGCGCAGCGTGATCGCCCGGGTCAGCTCGCGAGGCGCGGTCCCGAAGACGTCCGTACTGATCGCCTGCGGGGTCTCCGGATGCCGGAACCACTCCGTGAAGGCCGCGATACCGGCCTGGGCCACCAGCCCGATCCACGAACGGTTCTCCGGCGGCATCGCCCGGTACCACGGAAGCTGCGCGTCCATCCTGGCGATGGCGGCGGCGGCCAGGGTCCCGGACGACTTCTCCAGGTTGCGCAGGGTGGCGCTGTGCGGATGCGGTGGGTGAGCGGCGGATTCAGGCACGGGGACAAGCCTGCCCTATTCGGGTGCCGCACGGGGCGGCCGGGCTACCGTAGCCCGATGAGCGAGGCGCGGATCCAGGTGCGGCGGGCGGGCGAACGGTACGTGGGCGGGGCCCCGGAGGCGGGCATCGAGACCCGCCACGCCTTCTCCTTCTCCGGTTTCTACGACCCCGACAACGTGCGCTTCGGCTCCCTGATCGCCTGCAACGAGGAGCTCCTCGCGCCCGGGGCGGGGTTCGACGAGCATCCGCACCGGGATGTGGAGATCGTCACGTGGGTGGTGGAGGGGGAGCTGACGCATGAGGACTCGGCCGGGCATGTCGTGACGGTCCGCCCTGGTGACGTGCAGTGGCTGAGTGCGGGGGGTGGAGTGCGGCATGTCGAGCGCAACGCTTCCGGGGTGCCCCTGCGCTTTGTCCAGATGTGGCTCGACCCGGTCGAGGGCGGTGGGGTGCCGTCCTATGAGGTGACGCGGTCCGTGCGCGACGGGGTGGTGTGCGTGGTGCCCGGTGCTGTGCTGCACGTGCTGCGGCCGCGGGGTGGCGAGCGGCTCGCCTTGCCTCTGGGGGAGTGGCTGTACGTGCACGTGGTGCGGGGGGTTGTGCGGGTGGGCGAGTACGAGCTCGGGGTTGGGGACGCGGCTCGGGTGCAGGGTGCGGTGGAGGGGGTTGCGGTGGGGGATGGGGCTGAGCTTTTGGTGTGGTGCCCCGGTCCCACCCTTTCACCGTTTCCTGGGGCTGCGCCCCAGACCCCCTTGTCCTCAAACGCCGGACGGGCTGAATAGTCAGCCCGTCCGGCGTTTGAGGACAACCGCGCGGAGCGCGGTTTCGGGGGTGCGGGGGCGCAGCCCCTGCAAGAAACGGGAAGGGGCGGGTCTGGGGCTACTCCCCACCCAATTCGGCAAGCACCGCGTCCGACAGCGCCGGCCACACCTCCACCGCCCACGCCCCGAAGTCCCGGTCCGTCAGGGCCACACAAGCCGCACCGGCCACCGGGTCGACCCACAGGAACGTCCCGGACTGCCCGAAGTGGCCGTACGTACGGGGCGAGTTGAGGGAACCCGTCCAGTGCGGCGACTTCCCGTCCCGCAACTCGAAGCCGAGCCCCCAGTCGTTGGGCCGCTGGTGCCCGTACCCGGGCAGGACGCCGGTGACGCCGGGGAAGACGACCGTCGTCGCCTCGGACAAGGTGTCCCGCGAAAGCAGCCGCGGCGCCTGCAACTCCGCCGCGAAGCGGACGAGGTCGTCCACCGTCGAGACGCCGTCCTTGGCGGGGGAGCCGGGGAGGTCGGTGGCGGTCATGCCGAGGGGTTCGAGGACCGCCTGGCGGAGGTACTCGGCGAAGGGGATGTCCGTCGCCTTGGCGATGTGGTCGCCGAGGACCTCGAAACCCGCGTTGGAGTAGAGCCGCCGGGTGCCGGGCTCGGCCGCGGGGCGGTGCTCGTCGAAGGCCAGGCCCGAGGTGTGGGCGAGGAGGTGACGGACCGTGGAGCCGGCCGGACCCGCCGGCTCGTCCAGTTCGATCGCGCCCTCCTCGACGGCGATCAGCGCGGCGTAGGCGGCGAGCGGTTTGGTGACCGAGGCCAGGGCGAAGCGGTGCGCGGTCGGGCCGTGCGTCCCGGCCACCGTCCCGTCGGCCCGTACGACGGCCGCCGCGGCGGTCGGCACGGGCCAGTTCTCGATCTTCCGCAGGCTGTCCAGGCTCTCCATGGGACGAGCCTAACCCGCTCGCCCGGTCCAAGATTCCGTCAAGGATCCGGCGGACCGGAGTGCGGGGCGCCGCTTCGGCGTTGCCAGGAGTCGAACAGACACAAGGGGGAGCCGTATGACCGTCATCGACACCGCGATCGGCGCCAGGACCGCCGGCTACACGATCGGCGAGGTGGCCGAGCGCACCGGGCTGTCCGCCCACACCCTGCGCTGGTACGAGCGGATCGGGCTGATGCCGCACGTCGACCGCTCCCGCACCGGGCAGCGCCGCTACACCGACCGCGACCTGGACTGGCTGGAGCTGGTCGGCAAGCTGCGGCTGACCGGGATGCCGGTGGCGGACATGGTCCGCTACGCCGAGCTGGTGCGCGAGGGCGAGAGCACGGTGGCCGAGCGCGAACGGCTGCTGAGCGCGCACCGCGAGGACGTCCGGCGGCGGATGGCCGAGCTCAGAAGCACGCTCGACGTCCTCGACCACAAGATCGACCGGTACGCGGCGGCCCGGCGGACCACCGAGGAGCGCTATGCCGCGCCCGGCTTCACCAACCCCGACTCGTAGGCGAAGATCACCGCCTGGGCCCGGTCCCGCAGCCCCAGCTTGGCGAGGACCCGCCCGATGTGCGTCTTCACCGTCTGCTCGGCCAGCACCAGCGAGCCCGCGATCTCCTGGTTGGAGAGGCCCCGGGCGATCAGCTCCAGCACCTCCGTCTCCCGGGGCGTCAGGCCCTTCAGCCGCAGCGAGCGGTCCTTGCGCGGGGCGGGCCGCTGCTGGGCGAAGTCCGCGATGAGGCGGCGGGTCACGGACGGCGCGAGCAGCGCCTCGCCCGCGGCCACCACCCGGACCGCCGAGATGAGGTCGGCCGGCGGCGCGTCCTTGAGAAGGAAGCCCGAGGCGCCGGCGCGCAGCGCCTCGTAGACGTAGTCGTCCACGTCGAAGGTGGTCAGCATCAGCACCTTCGGGCGGTGGACGACGCCGGGGGGAGGATCGAGGAGGCGGCGGGCGGCCTCCAGGCCGTCCATCTCCGGCATGCGGACGTCCATCAGCACCACGTCCGGGTGGACGGTGCGGCTCAGTTCCACGCCCTTTACGCCGTCGGGGGCGTCCCCGACGACGTCGATGTCGGGCTGGGCGGCGAGCAGGGCGGCGAAGCCCGCCCGCACCATCGCCTGGTCGTCGACGATGATCACCTTGATGGTCATGCGGCCGGGGATTCCTTGTCTGTCGGCGCTGTCGGCGCTGTCGGCGCTGTCGGTTCGGTGATGGGCGCCGGTGCCTCCGCCGCGTACGGCAGCCGGGCCGCCACCCGGAAGCCGCCGTCCGGCAGCGGGCCGGTGTCGAGGGTGCCGCCGACCAGGCGGACGCGCTCGCGCATGCCCACCAGGCCGTGGCCGGTGCCGGTGGTCTCCAGCGGGACGTGCGGGCGGTCGGCGGGGGCGTTGACGACGAGGACCGTCAGACCCTCGTCGTCCGCCGTCACCGACACCCGGGTGTCGGCGCCCGGCGCGTGCCGGACCGCGTTGGCCAGGGCCTCCTGGACGATGCGGTAAGCGGAGAGGTCGACGGCCTGGGGGAGCGTCTCCGGTGCCGCCGCCCGGTCGAGCGCGAGCTCCACCGGCTGCCCGGCCCGTACGGTCGCCTCGACCAGCTGCCCGATCCGGTCGACGCCCGGCTGCGGGGTCCGCTCCCCGCCGCCCTGCCCCGCGTCCTCGCTGCGCAGCACGCCCAGCAGCCGGCGCATCTCGCTCAGCGACTCGCGCGCGGTGGCGGCGATCGTCCCGAACTCCTCGGCGGCCTCCGGCGACAGGCCGCCGATGCGGTACGGGGCGCTGTCCGCCTGCACGGTGATCACCGACATGTGGTGGGCGACGACGTCGTGCAGCTCGCGGGCGATCCGGGCGCGTTCCTCCAGCAGCGTCCTGCGGGCCCGCTCGGCCTCGCTGATCGTCGCCTGCTCGTCCAGCGCCCGCTGGGCCCGGTCGCTCTTCTGCAGCGCCGCGCCGAGCAGCAGCAGCGTGCCGCCGAGCAGCGTCACGATCAGCCAGCTGCCGTTGCTGCGCTGCGGGTCGGACGCGTCGAAGCCGTAGCTCACGGCCGTGTAGGCCGCCCACGCGGCCAGCATGGTGCGGGGGCGGGAGCGCAGGCCGAGGAAGAACGCCATCGGGAGGAAGGCGATGAGGAGCGTGGGGGGCCAGGGCCAGACGCCGTGCAGAGCCGCTGTCTGGGGGATGGTCAGGGCGGAGGCCGTGCCGGCGGTGAGGGCGATCGTCCAGGCGAGGAGGGGCTTGCGGACGGCGAGGAGGAGGGGGGCGATCTCCAGCGTCGCGTAGATCAGCGCGAGGCCGGGTTGGACGCCGTAGTCGTTCGGGAGGATCGTCGCCGTGATCGGGAAGAGGATCGCGGTGAGGAGGGCTGCGAAGGCGTAGGGGAGGCGGTGGCGGAGTGAGGCTTTGGGCATGGCTTGCCCAGCGTACGGCGGCCCTGCGGGGCGCCTGCGGCGGGCTGTGCCCCGGTCCCACCCCTTCGCCGATTCCCGGGGGCAAGCCCCCGGACCCCCGAAGCGCCCTGCGGGCGCTGTCCTCAAACGCCGGACGGGCTGAAGGTGCTCGCTCAGGCACCATCCAGCCCGTCCGGCGTTTGAGGACGAGCGGCGAAGCCGCGACAAGGGGGGTCTGGGGCGCAGCCCCAGGAAACGGCGAAGGGGCGGGACCGGGGCACCCTAAAGCTCCGCCAGCAACTCCGCCTTCTTCGCGCTGAACTCGTCATCCGTCAGCAACCCCGCCGAGTGGAGATCACCAAGGTGCCGGATCCGATCCGCGATCGCCCCCGGATCCGGCCGGGCGGCCGGCGACGGAGAGGGAGCCACCGGCACCGCCGGCGACGCGACCCGCACAGCCTGAAGCACCGCCGCCGCGAACGGCAACGACTCGTGCACCGGCCCGTACCCCATCCCGAACACCACGGACGCCGGATCCTGATCCGCCTGACCGGGAGCCGGCCGTTCCGGGTCGCGGAGTGTGAGCCGCAGGTGGCCGCCCATGAGGTCGGGCGAGCGCCACTGGACGTCGGCGAGCTCGCTCACGGAGAAGCGCTGGTCACCGGCCTTCCACTTGGCGGAGGTCGCGCCGGACCAGAACCAGCGGAAGGCGACGGTCCGGCCGTCGAAGGTGGCCCGGCCGTCGTACGCCTTGAAGGAGCGCGGCGGCTCCGGCGCGACGACGAGCGGGCGTTCCGCGGGCTCGGCCGCGCGGGCGCCGAGCAGGGCCCGTATCTCCTCGGCGTAGTACTCGGCGAGGACGGCGCGCTCGGCGGGCAGGACCAGCCGGTAGGGGTCGGTGCCCTCCTTGAGCTGGCCGTCGGCGGCGTCCATCAGCGGATCGGCGCCGGGCCGGGGCACGGCGCGCAGCACCACCGTGCCGCGTCTGCCGGGAACGTGTTCGACCGCCGCGAGCGCCTCGTAGGGGATGCGCCGTTCACCGAGCGCCTGGAGCAGCTTCGGTGTCCGGATCCCCCGTTCGAAGCGGATGAGCACGGAGTCGGTGTCGAACTCCCAGACGGTGTGGAAACCGGCCAGCACATCACCCATGCGGGTCATCGTATGCGGCACCCGCCCGCGCGTCCCCCCTCCGGCGCTACGCGCGTCATGCCGGGGCCGGCCCGGCCGGGGGCGTCAGCCGGAGAGGGTGGTGTGGGCGGCACAGTCCGCGTCGGAGGGGGAGCAGCGGATTCCGTCGGTGTCCCCGGTGCCCAGGCGGGCGAAGTTGGCGAGGCTGACGGTGCCGGGCTCGAAGTAGCCGGCGTGCCCCTCGGCGTCGGCGGCGGAGAGCAGGCGGGCGCCGAAGCCGGCGGAGACGGGGTCGGCACCGTGGCCGAGGCCGCCGACCTCCAGGTGCGGGACGTCCCTGATCCAGTCGTCGGCGTCCCGCATGGCCCATATCCGGGCGCTGGTGTGCAGATCGGAGACGTGCCGGGCGCGCATGCCGGGGCTGCCGGCCACGGCGATGTCGGTGACCCGGGGGTCGAGCTCGCGGGCGGCGACGCCGCACACCACCGAGCCGTAGCTGTGGCAGAAGAGGGAGACGGAGGAGCCGCCGGGCAGTCCGCGCACCAGGGCGCGGAGCCGCAGCGCGCCCTCGGCGGCGAGCTTGCCGGTGGCCGCGTCGACGCCGACGCCGGCGGGGGAGGTGTAGTCGGCCCAGGCGATGACGGCGGTACGGGCGGCGGGACGGACGCTGCGCTCGGTGGTGTAGAGGGCGTCGGCCATCCCGACGGGGGCGGCGTACGGACGTCCGCTCTTCTCGAAGGTGAGGACGTTCGTATCGACACCGGGCACCACGACGGAGACCCGGTCGGCGCGGGCGAGGTCGCCGAGGACCTCCGCGACCCGTCCGGGGCCGCCCGGGTCGAAGGCGAGGATCTGCCGGCCGCGGGAGAGCAGCGAGTCGAAGCGGTGCATGCGCCGCTTGGCCTCGTAGCGGCCGACCGGGGTGAGGCCGCTGTCGTGGCCGCGGCGCTCCTCGACCGCGCGGGCCTGGGCGAGCGCGGTCCGGTTGGCGCGGTACCGGAGGGCCAGCGGGGCGCCGTTGAGGTTGCCGACGACGAGGGGGTAGCGGTCGGCGAGCCGGGTGCGGTCGGGGGCGGAGAGCTTGGCGAAGAAGCGTCCGAGCACCCCGGGCTCCGCGTACGGGGAGGGCAGCGGCTGTCCGGCGACGCTGCCGTGCAGCCAGGCCGTGAGCGCCGCGTGGCGCGGGTCGGCCGCGGCCCCGCGGCCGCGGACGGCCGTCCAGCCGGTCGTGGCGAGCATGACGAAGACCACGGTGAGCGCGAGCAGCGCGCGCCAGACCGTGGCCGTGTTCGTCCACGGCGAGGAGGGAGAGCCGAGCTCCGGGAAGGAAGTCACCGCGGACCACCCTAGGAGACGGGACGGCGCGTCCGCCAAGACAGTGATGGGGATCACGTTTAATCGCGAGTGACGCTGGACATATGTGCGCCGCCTCACCCGGCTTCTGTCCGTGATGACGACTCGTCGGCTACGTCCGGTTCCGCCAGGAGCCCGTCAGGGCCGGGCCGAGCAGTCCCAGGTAGTCGGTGACCAGGCGGAGCAGGTCGTCCAGGTCGCCGTCCGCCCGCTCGCCCCAGACCCGGGACGCGGCCCGCAGCACCCCGCTGCACGCGGCCACCAGGACCCGTGGCCGGGGGTCGGTGGCCAGGTCGACGCCCTCGCGGCGGGCGATCTCCGCCGCCAGCCGGTCCTCGAAGTGGCCGAGGCGGCGCAGCCGGGCGGCCAGCAGCTGCGGGGTCGACTCGATCATGCGCTGGGTGTGCAGGTGCAGCTCCAGCGGGACGACGGCCTCGATGGCGGGGCCCATGGCGTCCCAGGTGGCCATGGCCGCGTTGCACATCGCCGCGAGCGGCGGCTCCTCCGGCGGGCGGGCCTGCAGGGCGGCGAGTGCCACCGCCTCCTCCACCTCCTGGAGGGCGAGCGCTACCTCCTCCTTGTTGGCGAAGTAGCGGAAGAAGGTGCGCTGCGAGACGTCGGCGGCCTCGGCGATCTCGTCGACGGTGGTGCCGTCGTACCCCTGGCGGGCGAACAGCTCCAGGGCGCACCGCGTCAGCGTGTTCCGTGTCCGCTGCTTCTTGCGTTCCCGCAGTCCGGGAAGCGCCTCACGCTCCGCCACGCCGTCGATCGCCTGCATGGATCCCTGCCTCTGCTCGGTGTTTCCGCTGGTCAGAATAGTGCTCTGGACAAGTTGTCAGATAACGACTCAAGGCATTGTTTGTCAATTGTCAGTGCCTGCCATAATCTCGGTCCATGACGTCTCAGACCACCGTCGCGGACGCGACGCCGCCGGACCTCGGGCCCCGGAGTGGACTGCGGGGACATCCCTGGCTGACTCTTGTGACGGTCGCGATAGGCGTGATGATGGTCGCGCTCGACGGCACGATCGTCGCCATCGCCAACCCGGCCATCCAGAAGGACCTGGGCGCCTCGCTCGCCGACGTCCAATGGATCACCAACGCCTACCTCCTCGCCCTCGCGGTCGCGCTGATCACGGCCGGAAAGCTGGGCGACCGCTTCGGACACCGCCTGATCTTCCTCATCGGTACCACCGGATTCGCCGCCGCCTCGGGACTCATCGCCCTCTCCGGAAGCGTGTCGATGGTCGTCGCCTTCCGGGTGCTCCAGGGCCTGTGCGGCGCGCTGCTGATGCCCGCCGCGCTCGGCATGCTGCGGGCGACCTTCCCGCCCGAGAAGCTCAACATGGCGATCGGCCTCTGGGGCATGGTCATCGGCGCGTCCACCGCGGGCGGGCCGATCGTCGGCGGACTGCTGGTCGAGCACGTGAACTGGCAGTCCGTCTTCTTCATCAACGTGCCGGTGGGCGCGCTCGGACTCGTCCTCGGGCTGGTCATCCTCAAGGACCACCGGGCCGAGAACGCCCCCCGCTCCTTCGACTTCCTCGGCATCGTGCTGCTCTCCGGCGCGATGTTCTGCCTGGTCTGGGCGCTCATCAAGGCGCCCAAGTGGCAGTGGGGCGACGCCAAGACCCTGATCTTCCTGGGGGTGGCGCTGCTGGGCTTCGTCGCCTTCGTCCTCTGGCAGAACCGGGTGCGCGAGCCCCTGCTGCCGATGAAGCTCTTCCGGTCCGTGCCGCTCTCCGCCGGCGCGGCCCTCATCGTCCTGATGGCCTTCTCCTTCATGGGCGCCCTGTTCTACGTCACCTTCTACCTGCAGAACGTGCACGGGATGACACCGGTGAACGCGGGCCTGCACCTGCTGCCGCTCACCGGGATGCTGATCGTCTGCTCCCCGGTGGCCGGCGCGCTGATCGGCCGCATCGGGCCGCGCATCCCGCTGTTCGCCGGCATGGTCTGCACCGCCGTCGCCTGCTTCGGCATGTCCGCCCTGAAGGCGGACTCCGGGACCGGCCTGATGTCCGTCTGGTTCGCCCTCTTCGGCATCGGCCTGGCCCCGGTCATGGTCGGCGCCACCGAGGTCATCGTCGGCAACGCGCCCCTGGAGCACGCGGGCCTGGCCGGCGGCCTCCAGCAGGGATCCATGCAGGTCGGCGGCACCCTCGGCACGGCCGTGCTGGGTGCCGTCATGGCCTCGCGGGTCGGGCACGAGCTGCCGGAGAAGTGGGCCGCTGCCGGGCTGCCGCCGCTGTCGAAGGAGCAGAAGGACGCGGCCTCGGCCGTGATCGAGGTCGGCGTCCCGCCGGTACCCAAGGGCACCCCGCCGGAGGTCGCCGGGAAGATCGCCGGGGCGGCACACGAGACCTTCGTCGCCGGGATGAGCACCTCGTTCCTCGTCGCCGGCTGCGTCTCCGTCGTCGCCGCCCTGCTCGCGCTGCTCACCCGGCGCGGCGAGAACGCCGAGGCCGCCCAGGGCGCCGCGCATATCTGAGTACGGGCGAATAGCCCGAACGGGCGAAGGGGCCCCGGCCGGTTCTCACCGGCCGGGGCCCCTTCAGGTGTCGTGGAGGACGACCCTTACGCGTCGCCGCCCGCGGCGCCCGGGTCGGCCGCCGCCACGTCGAGCAGCTGGTAGCGGTCGATCGCCTGCTTCAGCGCCGAACGGTCGATCTTGCCCTCCTTGGCGAGCTCGGTGAGCACGCCCAGGACGATCGACTGCGCGTCGATGTGGAAGAAGCGACGGGCCGCGCCACGGGTGTCGGCGAAGCCGAAGCCGTCGGCACCCAGCGACTGGTACGTGCCCGGCACCCAGCGCGCGATCTGGTCGGGAACGGCACGCATCCAGTCGGACACGGCCACCTTCGGACCCTCGGCGCCGGAGAGCTTCTTCGTCACGTACGGGACGCGCTGCTCCTCCTCGGGGTGGAGCAGGTTGTGCTCCTCCACCGCGATGGCGTCACGGCGCAGCTCGTTCCAGGAGGTCGCCGACCAGACGTCCGCCTTGACGTTCCACTCCTCGGCGAGGATCTTCTGGGCCTCGATCGCCCACGGCACGGCCACGCCGGAGGCGAGGATCTGCGCCGGGATGGCGCCGGCCTCGGCCGCCTTGTAGCGGTACAGACCCTTGAGGATGCCCTCGGCGTCCACGTTCTCCGGCTCGGCCGGGTGCTGGATCGGCTCGTTGTAGACCGTGAGGTAGTAGAAGATGTCCTCCGCGTTCTCGCCGTACATCCGGCGGAGACCGTCCTGCACGATGTGCGCGATCTCGTAGCCGAACGCCGGGTCGTACGCGACGACGGCCGGGTTGGTGGAGGCCAGCAGGTGCGAGTGGCCGTCGGCGTGCTGGAGGCCCTCACCCGTCAGGGTGGTGCGGCCGGCGGTCGCGCCCAGGACGAAACCGCGCGCCAGTTGGTCGGCCATCTGCCAGAACTGGTCACCGGTGCGCTGGAACCCGAACATCGAGTAGAAGACGTAGATCGGGATCAGCGGCTCGCCGTGCGTGGCGTACGCGGAACCGGCGGCGATCAGCGACGCGGTGCAGCCCGCCTCGGAGATGCCGTCGTGCAGCATCTGGCCGGTCGGGGACTCCTTGTACGCGAGCAGCAGCTCGCGGTCCACGGCCTCGTACTGCTGGCCCAGCGGGTTGTAGATCTTCGCCGACGGGAACAGCGAGTCCATGCCGAAGGTGCGGTACTCGTCCGGGGCGATCGGCACGAAGCGCTTGCCGATCTCCTTGTCCCGCATCAGGTCCTTGAGCAGGCGGACGAAGGCCATGGTGGTGGCGATCGACTGCTGGCCGGAGCCCTTCTTGATCGGCGCGTACGCCTTGTCGCCGGGCAGGTTCAGCGGCTTGGAGCGGTCCACACGGGTGGGCACGTAGCCGCCGAGCGCCTTGCGGCGGTCGTGCATGTACTGGATCTCCTCCGAGTCGCGACCCGGGTGGTAGTACGGCGGCAGGCCGGACTCCAGCTCCTTGTCGGCGATCGGGATGTGGAGGCGGTCCCGGAAGCGCTTCAGGTCCTCGACCGTCAGCTTCTTCATCTGGTGGGTCGCGTTGCGGCCCTCGAAGTTCGGGCCGAGGGTCCAACCCTTGACCGTCTGCGCCAGGATCACGGTCGGCTGGCCCTTGTGGGCCTTGGCCGCCGCGTAGGCCGCGTAGATCTTCTTGTGGTCGTGACCGCCGCGGCCCAGGTGCAGGATCTGGTCGTCGGTCATGCCCTCGACCATCTTGCGGAGACGGTGGTCGTCGCCGAAGAAGTGGTCGCGGATGTACGCACCGGTCTCGGTGGCGTACGTCTGGAACTGGCCGTCCGGGGTGCTGTTCAGCTTGTTGACCAGGATGCCGTCCCGGTCCTGGGCCAGCAGCGGGTCCCAGGAGCGGTCCCACACCAGCTTGATCACGTTCCAGCCGGCGCCGCGGAACTGCGACTCCAGCTCCTGCATGATCTTGCCGTTGCCGCGCACCGGGCCGTCGAGGCGCTGCAGGTTGCAGTTGACGACGAAGGTCAGGTTGTCCAGGCCCTCACGCGCGGCCAGGGACAGCTGGCCGAGCGACTCGGGCTCGTCCATCTCGCCGTCGCCCAGGAACGCCCAGACGTGCGACTTGGAGGTGTCGGCGATGCCGCGCGACTCCATGTAGCGGTTCATCCGGGCCTGGTAGATCGCGCCCAGCGGGCCGAGGCCCATGGAGACGGTCGGGAACTCCCAGAAGTCCGGCATCAGGCGCGGGTGCGGGTACGACGAGAGGCCGTAGGGGGCCTTCGACTTCTCCTGGCGGAAGGCGTCGAGCTGCTGCTCGGACAGTCGGTCCAGCAGGAAGGCGCGGGCGTAGACGCCCGGCGAGGCGTGGCCCTGGAAGAAGATCTGGTCGCCGCCGTCGCCCTCGTCCTTGCCCCGGAAGAAGTGGTTGAAGCCCACGTCGTACAGGGAGGCGGAGGAGGCGAAGGTGGCGATGTGACCGCCGACGCCGATCCCCGGGCGCTGGGCGCGGGAGACCATGACGGCCGCGTTCCACCGGGTCGCGTTGAGGACCTTGCGCTCGATCTCCTCGTTGCCGGGGAAGAACGGCTCGTCCTTGGTCGCGATGGTGTTGACGTAGTCCGTGCTGCGCATCTCGGGCACGGCGACACGCTTCTCGCGCGCCCGTTCGATCAGGCGAAGCATGAGGTAGCGGGCACGTTCCCGACCTCGCTCGTCGACGGCCGCGTCGAGCGAGTCGAGCCACTCCTGGGTCTCTTCGGGATCGAAGTCCGGGACCTGGCTGGGAAGACCGCCAATGATGATCGGGTTGCGATCGGATCCGGAAGCCACGCTGTTCCTTCGCTGTTCGGGTGTGTCGTGCCCTGCACGCAATCGTTGCTACGCACGCGGTCACATACTGTCTTCGCTTATGTCGCGCCGGCTCCCATCGTGGACCGCTGCGACGGAAACGTCATCTCTACTGGGCGGTAACCACCACTCGGTAGACGAAGCGTCGGAGGGTGGCCGCCACGCGGCGGCCAAATCGCAACCATACGCCCCCAATGGGGGTCCCCCGCGTACGGCCGTTCGGCCGCGACCGCCGCAATCCCAGGGAGTAACTTCGCAAACCCGGCGGAACACTGTGGTGTGAATCACTCCCGGTCGCTGCCTCATGATGGGAGTTGCCACGAGACGTCAACGTTTGGGAGGGATCGCTGAGCGGGTACTTGCGCGATCCGTCCGGCACGTGTGGACTACGCCCAATGCCTCGCGTACGCGGGGGGCACGACAGCATTTCCGAAACATGACAGGAGGCAATCCGTGAGCGCGACCGCGGACCACGCGGAGGAGCGGACCAACCCGGCCGGAAGGCTGGGTTTCGAGCCCGGACAGGTGGTCCAGGAGATCGGTTACGACGACGACGTCGACCACGATCTCCGTGAAGGTATCGAGTCCCTCATCGGCCAGGACCTCGTGGACGAGGACTATGACGACGTGGCCGACGTCGTCCTGCTGTGGTTCCGGGATGAGGACGGAGACCTCACGGACGCGCTGGTGGATGCCATCGGCCTGCTCGACGAGGGTGGCGACATCTGGCTGCTGACGCCCAAGACCGGGCGGGACGGCTACATCGAGCCCAGCGACATCCAGGACGCCTCGCAGACCGCCGGTCTCTCCCAGACCAAGAGCATCAGCGTGGCCAAGGACTGGAGCGGCACGCGCCTGAGCGCGCCCAAGTCCAAGCGCTAGCACCGAGCCGTCGAGCACCGGCACCAAGCCCCACCGCGCCCCCGGCAGCCCCGCTGCCGGGGGCGCCGTGCGTTCCCCTGGGGCGGCAGTGACAGACTGGCCGCCTACCCGCGCCGGCGGCCGGGGCCCGCGCACCCGCGGTCCCGGGGCCGGCCCGCCGAGAGAGGGATGCGACCATGGCGATCGACGTCGGCACCGAGGCCCCGGACTTCGCGCTGAGGAACCAGCACGGCGAGACCGTCCGCCTCTCCGACTTCCGCGGCGAGAAGAACGTCGTCCTGCTCTTCTACCCCTTCGCCTTCACCGGCGTCTGCACCGGCGAGCTCTGCGCCCTCCGCGACGAGCTCCCGCACTTCGTCAACGACGACGTCCAGCTGCTCGCCGTCTCCAACGACGCGCCGTTCTCGCTGCGCGTCTTCGCCGAGCAAGAGAAGCTGGACTACCCGCTGCTCTCCGACTTCTGGCCGCACGGCGAGGTCAGCCGCGCCTACGGCGTCTTCGACGAGGAGAAGGGCTGCGCGGTGCGCGGCACCTTCATCATCGACAAGCAGGGCGTCGTCCGCTGGACGATCGTCAACGGGCTGCCCGACGCGCGCGACCTGAACGAGTACACCCGAGAGCTCGCCGCTCTCTGACGTCTCCTCTGACGTCTCTGGCGCAAGACCCTGTAATCGGTGGGAACCGGTCACTAGGATCCGTACGTTCACCGGATGCCATCGCACAACCGGGGGCCGGGCCGGCCGGCCCAGCCCCTCGAACCAATGGAGGACTCGTGGGAGTCAGTCTCAGCAAGGGCGGCAACGTCTCGCTGACCAAGGCAGCCCCGAACCTGACCGCGGTCGTCGTCGGTCTCGGCTGGGACGCCCGTACCACCACCGGTACGGATTTCGACCTGGACGCCAGTGCGCTGCTCACCAACGACCAGGGCAAGGTCGCGAACGACCAGAACTTCGTGTTCTTCAACAACCTGAAGAGCCCCGACGGTTCGGTCGAGCACACCGGCGACAACCTCACCGGTGAGGGCGAGGGCGACGACGAGGTCATCAAGGTCAACCTGGCCGGTGTCCCCGCCGACGTGCACAAGATCGTGTTCCCGGTCTCGATCTACGACGCCGAGAGCCGCCAGCAGAGCTTCGGCCAGGTGCGGAACGCGTACATCCGCGTCGTCAACCAGGCCGACAACACCGAGCTGGCCCGCTACGACCTGAGCGAGGACGCCTCGACCGAGACCGCCATGGTCTTCGGCGAGCTCTACCGCAACGGTGCCGAGTGGAAGTTCCGTGCCATCGGCCAGGGTTACGCCTCCGGCCTGCGTGGCATCGCGCAGGACTTCGGCGTCAACGTCTGACCGACGACCCGGCCGCCCAAGCGGCCGCAGCGGCTCACCTCCGGCGCCGTACTCCCGTGTTCGGGCAGCCCGTCCTGGGCAGTCCGGGAGTACGGCGCCGGACGTGCGCGGCGACCTACGTACGAACTCGGGGAGGAACAGGACCATGGGTGTCACGCTCGCCAAGGGAGGCAACGTCTCCCTCTCCAAGCACGCGCCGAACCTGACCGCCATCGTGGTCGGTCTGGGCTGGGACGCCCGCACCACCACCGGTGCGGACTTCGACCTGGACGCCAGCGCCCTGCTGTGCTCCAGCGGGCGGGTGCTCGGCGACGAGTACTTCGTCTTCTACAACAACCTCAAGAGTCCCGAGGGTTCGGTCGAGCACACCGGCGACAACCTCACCGGTGAGGGTGACGGCGACGACGAGACGATCCTGGTCGACCTCGTCAAGGTCCCGGCGGCCTGCGACAAGATCGTGTTCCCGGTCTCGATCCACGAGGCCGACCTCCGCGGCCAGAACTTCGGCCAGGTCAGCAACGCCTACATCCGCGTGGTCAACCAGGCGGACGGCTCCGAGCTGGCCCGCTACGACCTGAGCGAGGACGCCTCCAGCGAGACGGCGATGATCTTCGGCGAGGTCTACCGCTAC
>NZ_JAIQLH010000002.1 GCF_020037025.1 Streptomyces huiliensis
ACCCGTCGTCGCCACACCGCGAGCGCCACGCGCGCACCCCACGCGACACCGCCTACCCGCTGTATCCCGCAACGCCGCGCAACGCCGGTGCAACGTCCCCGCAACGCCCCTGGCGGAACCTCCTGTTCAGACTTCTGCCACCCCCCTCTCCCCCACCGCTCCCCGCTCCTCCCCACCGCCCCGCCGAGAGGACCCTCACCCATGCCTTCCTCCGCCCGCCGCCGACCACGCGCGGCCGCCGTTCCCCTCCTGACCCTGACCCTCTCGGCGATCCTGACCCTGGCGTCCTGCGGCTACGGCTCCACGAAGGACGAGGCACGCCCCGCGGGGCAGGCCGCCGAGGGCGCGCCGAAGCTGTCGGCCGACTCCGTGACCATCGGCTACTTCCCCAACATCACGCACGCCACCCCGCTGGTCGGCGAGCAGGAGGGCATCCTGCGGAAGGAACTGGGCGGCACGAAGCTGAAGTCGACCACGTTCAACGCGGGCCCGTCCGAGATCGAGGCGCTCAACGCCGGCTCGATCGACATCGGCTGGATCGGCCCCTCGCCGGCGATCAACGGCTACGTGAAGTCCAAGGGACAGAACCTGCGGATCGTCTCGGGCTCGGCCTCCGGCGGCGTCAAGCTCGTCGTCGACCCCAAGAAGATCCGCACGCTCGACGACGTCAAGGGCAAGCGGATCGCCACTCCGCAGAAGGGCAACACCCAGGACGTCGCCTTCCTCCACTGGATCGCGAGCCGGGGCTGGAAGGTCGACCCGGGGAGCGGCAAGGGCGACGTGTCGGTGGTGCGGACGGACAACAAGGTGACGCCGGACGCGTTCAAGTCCGGCTCGGTGGACGGCGCGTGGGTGCCCGAGCCGACGGCGTCGAAGCTGGTGTCCGAGGGTGGGAAGGTGCTGCTGGACGAGGCGTCCCTGTGGCCCGGCGGGAAGTTCGTCATCACCAACGTCATCGTGTCGCGGACGTTCCTCGAACGGCACCCGGACGTCGTCGAGGCCGTGCTGCGCGGTTCGGTGCGCACCAACGCCTGGATCGCCGCGAATCCGGCCAAGGCGAAGGCGTCCGCGAACGCGGCGCTGAAGAAGCTGTCCGGCAAGGCGCTGCCGGCCGACGTCCTGGACCCGGCGTGGGCCTCCATCCGGACCACCGACGACCCGCTGGCGGCCACCCTGCGGGCCGAGGCCGACCACGCGGTCGCCGCCGGCCTGCTGGACAAGCCGGACCTGGCCGGCATCTACGACCTGGCTCCGCTCAACAAGGTCCTCAAGGCCGAGGGCAGGCCGCCCGTCGACGCGGCGGGGCTCGGCCGGCAGTAGGCGGTACGGCGCCGGCACCGCACCGGTACGGCTCCGGCACCGCACCGGTACGGCTCCGGCACCGCACCGGTACGGCTCCGGCACCGGAACGGCACGGCGCCGACAGCAGGCGTACGACACGTCCCCGCACCACCGACCGCACACCAGGAGGTCCGGATGGCCCCGACCACGACCCCCACGACCGCCACGACCACCACGACCACCGGCAGGACCGGCAGGACCGACAGGTCCGGCACCGCTCCCGCGCCGGCCGGCGCCGACGCACCCCCGGCCGTCCGGATCGACCGCGTCCACAAGCACTTCGCCCGCTCCGGCGACGGCCGGCCGGTCCTGGAGGACATCACGCTCGACGTCCGCCCCGGGGAGTTCGTCTGCCTGCTGGGGGCCAGCGGCTGCGGCAAGTCGACGCTGCTGAACCTGGTCGCCGGTCTCGACCGGCCCACGGCGGGCACCATCGAGGTGCCCGGCGGCCGGCCGGCGCTGATGTTCCAGGAGCACGCCCTGTTCCCCTGGCTGACGGCGGGCCGCAACGTCGAGCTCGCGCTCCGGCTGCGCGGCGTGCCCCGGGCGGACCGGCGGGCCGAGGCCGAGCGGCTGCTCGACCTCGTCCGGCTCGGCGGCGCGTACCGCAAGCGGGTGCACGAGCTGTCCGGCGGGATGCGGCAGCGCGTCGCCCTCGCCCGGGCGCTGGCGCAGGACAGCCGGCTGCTGCTGATGGACGAGCCGTTCGCCGCGCTCGACGCCATCACCCGGGACGTGCTGCACCACGAACTCACCCGGATCTGGTCGGAGTCGGCGGAGTCAGCGGAGTCGGAGACCGCGCTGTCGGTGCTGTTCGTCACGCACAACGTGCGCGAGGCGGTGCGGCTGGGGCAGCGCGTGGTGCTGCTGTCCTCCCGGCCGGGCCGGGTGGCGCGGGAGTGGACGGTCGGCATACCGCAGCCGCGCCGCATCGAGGACGCGGCGGTCGCGGACCTGTCCGTGGAGATCACCGAGGAACTGCGTGGGGAGATCCGCCGTCATGGCAAGCACTGAGACCGCCTCCGACCTGGCCGGGCTGGAGGCCGGGCTCGACGCCCTGGACGCCGTCCCGGTCGAACGCACGCCGCTGCGGCAGGTCCTGCTGCACAAGGTGCTGCCGCCGGTCACGGCCGTCGTCCTCGTCCTCGCCGTCTGGAAGCTGCTGGTCGTCGCCGGGGTCACCGCGGACTACAAGCTGCCCGACCCGTCGGCGGTCTGGCACAGCCTCCGCGAACTCTGGCTCCAGGGCACGCTGTTCGACATCATCTGGACCAGCGTCTCGCGCGGCCTGCTCGGCTTCCTCGCCGCCCTCGCCCTGGGCACGCCGCTGGGCCTGCTGGTGGCGCGCGTGCCCTTCGTCCGGGCGGCCCTCGGACCGATCCTCTCCGGCCTCCAGTCGCTACCCTCGGTGGCCTGGGTGCCGGCGGCGGTCATCTGGCTGGGCATCACGGACGCGGCGATGTACGCGGTGATCCTGCTGGGCGCCGTCCCGTCCATCGCCAACGGGCTGGTGTCCGGCATCGACCAGGTGCCGCCGCTGTACCTGCGGGCGGGCCGCACCCTGGGCGCGACGGGGGCCCGGGGCGCACGCCACATCCTGCTGCCGGCGGCGCTGCCGGGCTACATCGCCGGCCTCAAGCAGGGCTGGGCGTTCTCCTGGCGCTCGCTGATGGCGGCCGAACTCATCGCGTCCTCACCGGATCTGGGCCTGGGTCTCGGCCAGTACCTGGAGAACGCCCGCACCGACTCCGACATGCCGGCGGTGCTGCTCGGGATCCTGCTGATCCTCTTCGTCGGCATCGCCATCGACCTGGCGGTCTTCAGCCCCCTGGAACGCCGGGTGCTCCGCACCCGGGGACTGGCGGCGAAATGACCGGCACACCGCCCGCGCTGCTCCTCGTCGCCCACGGCAGCCGCGACCCGCGCCACGCGGCGACCGTCGCCGCCCTGCGCACCCGGGTCGCGGCCCGCCTCCCGGGCGTACGGGTCGCGGCCGGCTTCCTGGGCCTCCGCACCCCCGACGTCCCGACGACCCTCACCCGCCTGGCTGCGGATGGGGTACGGACGGCGGTGGCCGTACCGCTGCTGCTGACGCACGCCTTCCACGCGTCGACGGACATCCCGGACGTCCTCCGTACCGCCACCCCGCCGGGACTGACGGTACGTCAGGCGCCGGTACTGGGCCCGTGCCGCCTCCTCCTCTCGGCCCTGGAGCAGCGGCTCCGCGAGGCCGGCGTCCCCACCCGCGCCCGCGCCACGACGGGCGTCGTCCTGGCCGCGGCCGGCTCCTCCGACCCGTCGGCCACCGCCGCCATCGCCTCCCTGGCCCGCACCTGGCAGGCCACCGGCTGGCGCGCCGTCCGACCCGCCTACGCCTCAGCCGCCGGCCCCCGCACGGAGGACGCGGTCCGCGCCCTCCGCGCCGAAGGCTGCGAACGCGTCGCCGTGGCCCGCTACGTCCTGGCCCCCGGCCGCCTCCCGGACCGCATCGCCGCGGGCGCTGCCACCGCGGGCGCCGACGCGGTGGCGGAACCGCTGGGGGCGGCACGGGAGGTGGTGACGTTGCTGGTGCGGCGTTACGAAGAAGGCGCTGAGGGCGCTGCCGGCGCCGCGGCGACCCCCGGGTGGGAGGTGGAACGGGCGGCGGCCTAGCCGGGACGAGCGCCAAGAAGACCCCCACCAGGCCGACGGCGCAGGCCCGCCGCCGGCAGAGCGCGGAGGCGGGTCAGCGACGAGCCGCCGCCTCCGCGCGGAGGCGTTCGGTCTGCGCGCGGCCCACCTCCGACGCCTTGCCGAGGTAGTCGCCGATGACGGCGAGCTGTTCGTCCGTGTAACCGGCCAGGACCTGGCGGAACGCCCGGCCGGGTTCGTCCCAGGCCGCGCCGATGCCGGCGAGGGAGCCGGGGGCCAGGGCGACGAGGGCTCGCCGGCGGTCGTCGGGGTCGATCCGCCGCTCGGCGATGCCGGCCTTGACCAGGCGGTCGACGAGGCGGGTGGCGGAGCCGGGGGTCAGGCCGGTGAGGCGGGCGATCTCCCCGGTACACAGCGGCCCGCCCGCCCGGTGGAGCAGGTTCACGCACTGGAGGTCCGTGGGGTGCAGGCCCAGGCTGTCGGCCAGGGCCTGGTTGAACAGGGTCCAGACCGCGTAGTGGCGACGGCTCTCGCTCACGATCTCCTGCAGCAGTTCCGCCCGTTCCGGCACCTGTCCGACCTCCACCCGGAAAAACCCTTGCGTCGCGCAATCTTTGCGCGACACAATCTTTTCGCCACGCACATTGTGCGTCGCCTCGCCATGCTACGAAAGGCACGCCCTCATGACGACCCTCGTCACCGGAGCCCGCGGCCGCGTCGGCCGCGTTCTCATCGACCTCCTGCGGTCCGACGGCCGCCCGGTCCGCGCCGGTTCCAACGCCCCCGAGGAGCTGAGCCTCCCCACGGGCACCGAGTCCGTGCGCTGCGCGCTCGGCGAGCCGGAGACGTTCCCCGCCGCGCTCGACGGCGTCACCTCCGTCTTCCTCTACGCGCAGGCGTCGCACGCCGACGCGTTCCTCACGGAGGCGGAACGGGCGGGGGTGGAGCACATCGTCCTGCTGTCGTCGACGGCCGCGCTGGCGCCGGAGGACGTCCGGAACCCGATCGTCGACATGCACCGTGACGCCGAACGGGCGCTGGCGGCGGCCCCGATCGCCTCCACCGCGCTGCGGCCGGGCGGCTTCGCCACCAACGCGCTCGGCTGGGCCCAGTCCATCCGCACCGAGGGCGTCGTCCGCCTCCCCTACCCCGAGGCGCACTCCACCCCCATCCACGAACGCGACATCGCCGAGGCCGCCCACGCGGTGCTCACCGCCGATGCCCACCGCGGTACCGGGCACAGGCTCTCCGGGCCGGAGTCGCTCACCTTCCGGGAGCACGTGGAGCACATCGGGCGCGCCGTGGGCCGGCCCCTGACCGTCGAGGCCGTGGGCCCGGAGGAGTGGAAGCGGTCGGTCTCCGCGTTCATGCCGGAGGTGTACGCGGACACGCTGCTCGCCGCGTGGCGGGCCGCGGACGGCGTTCCGGAGGAGGTCGCGCCCGGCGTGGAGCTGCTGACCGGCCACCCGGCCCGGACGTTCGCGGCCTGGGCCGAGGAGCACGCGGCGGCCTTCACCGCCTGACCCGGCCAGGCGCCTGCCGGGCGAGGCATCAGGCCGGGCGAGGCATCCGACCCGGGCGAGGCGTCAGGCCGGGCAAGGCGCCTGCCCGAGCGAGGCGCCAGACCGGGCGAGGCGCCAGACCAGGCGACGCGTCAGACCAGGCGACGCGTCAGACCGACTCGACGGCCGTCCCGACGCCCAGGGCCAGCAGGACGCCGCCCGTGGCGCGTTCGAGGTTGCGGTGGACGCGGGGGCGGCGCAGCCAGGCCATGAAGCGGGTGGCGCCGAGGGTCACGAGCAGCAGCCAGGCGGCGGCGATGACCGCGTCGATCACTCCGAAGAGGAGAGTCGTGGCGAGCGGGGACGCGCCGTCCGGGAGGAACTGCGGTGCGACGGCGACGAAGAAGACGCCGACCTTCGGGTTCAGCAGGCAGCTCAGCACGCCCTGCCGGAAGGCCGCGCCGGCGCCGACCGACCCGGGCGCGTCACCCTCGGACTCCGGGGCGGGCGGCGGCTCCTGGGACAGGGCCACGGCGCGGCGCTGCGCCCAGAGCGCCTGCGCGCCGAGGAAGACGAGGTAGGCGGCGCCGGCCAGTTTGACGAAGGTGAACGCCGCGTCCCACCGCTGGAGCGCCGCCGCCAGGCCGAACGCGGCGGCCACGCCCCAGCCGAGCGACCCCACGGCCGCCCCGAGGCCGGTGGCGGCACCGGCCCGGCGCCCGCCGCGCAGGCAGTTGCGCAGCACGAGGACGAGGTCGGGGCCCGGAGAGACCGTCACCAGGAGGGAGAAGAGGGCGAAGCCGAGTATCGCGGTCGTCATGCAGCGCTCCAGTCACACACGTCTCATACACGTCTCACGCGCGCCTCACGCGCGTCGGTGATCGGAGCCTAATGCGGCACGGACGGACGGGACCTGGGGTTTTACCGGACCCGCCGGTGAACGGAGGTGGCCGCCGTGCCCCGTGGGGGTGAGGCACGGCGGCCGAGGGGACCGTACCAGGCGGTCGGTCCCCCGCGGGCCCGTTCGCCGACGCGCGGACGGCCCGGCGGCCGCCGCGCCGGGGCGATCCGCTCTCTCCTCGCACCTCTCCGGGCCCTGCGAGGCTCGGCGATCCGTCCTCGGGGACGGACGTTCGACGGCTGGTGGCCGCCACGGAAGGTTGCCGGTGCGGGCCCCCGCGCCGGCAGACGGCAGAATGCCCGGGAACCCCCGCACCGGACCGAGGGGGCGGAACGAGAGCGAGGGTACGGACGGTGGCCGACGTGTCGGAGGCGGCATTCACGGAACAGCGGGCGCGCGCCCTCCTGGCGCGGGCCGGGCTGACGGAGCCGGCGGCGCGCGACGCGACGCTGCTCGCGCTCGGAGAGAACGCGGTGTTCGCGTCCGGCGGCCTGGTCGCGAAGGTCGGGCGGCACTCCTCGCTCGCCGACCGCGCACGCCGCGAACTGCGCGTCGCGACCTGGCTGGCGGAGAGCGGCGTCCCGGCCGTGCGGCCGGTCGAGGCCGAGGTGGCGATGGCGGACGGGCACCCCGTGACGCTCTGGCACCGGATGCCCGACGCCGTCCGCCCCGCGACCCCCGAGGATCTGGCCGGGCTGCTCCGGCTCGTCCACGCCCTGCCCGCCCCGGACTTCGGGCTGCCGCCGCGCGACCTGCTCGACGGCGTCGAGCGCTGGCTGCGGCTGGCCGGTGACGCGATCGACCCGGCGGACGCCGCGTATCTCCGCGAGCGGCGCGACGGGTTCGCGGCGGCGGCCGCCGCGCTCGTCCCGCACCTCCCGCCGGGGCCGGTGCACGGGGACGCGCTGACCCGCAACGTCCACGTCGGGCCGGACGGGCCCGTCCTGGTCGATCTGGAGACCTTCGCCGCGGACCTGCGCGAGCACGACCTGGTCGTGATGGCGCTCGGCCGCGACCGCTACGGCCTCGCCCCGGAGGGCTATGACGCCTTCGTCCGTACCTACGGCTGGGACGTCCGCGAGTGGGACGGCTGCGCGGTGCTGCGTGGGGCGCGCGAGACGGCCAGTTGCGCCTGGGTGGCCCAGCACGCGCCGGGCAACCCGGCCGCCCTGGCCGAGTTCCGCCGCCGGGTCGCCTCCCTGCGGGACGGCGACACGGCAGTGCGCTGGCGGCCTTTCTGACGCTCTCCCGCCCGGCCGGCCAGGCGGGAGGGTGTCAGATGCTGCGGGCGGTGATGTCACCGTAGGACGTGGTCGCGTGGATGGTCAGGTCGGCGGTCCCCCCGGCGTTCTTGAGCGCGTTGTGGATCCGGCCGTAGGCGGTGCCGGCGTCCAGCGCGGCGGAGACGCCGCGGGCCGCGCCGACGGACACTTCGCCGGACTCGGTGCGCAGCACGACCGTGCCGCGCACGGCCTCGGCGACGTGGAGGTCGCCGTGCCGGGTGCTGATCTCCGCGTCGCCGCCCAGGCGGCCGACCGAGACGTCGCCGGCCTGGAGGGTGAGGCGGGCGCTCGCGGCCTCGTCCAGCTTGACGGTGCCCCGCGCGCCCTCGAAGGCGACGTCGCCGAGCCGTCCGACGCCCCGGAACTCGCCGTCGGCCGCCTTCGCCTCGACCCGCGAGCCGGCGGGGAGCCGGACGGTCACCTCGACCGCGCCGGAGCTGCCGAGGACCGCGTTCTTCGCCAGCGCGGCCGTGACCCGCAGGACGCCGTCGCCGTACTCGACGCCGATCCGCTCCGCGGCCTTGACGTCACGGCCCTTGGAGGCGTCCGCGGGCAGGACCTCGACGACCGTGTCGGCCCGCTCGGCGGCGATGAACCGGATGTGCCCCGCGGGGATGTCGAGGACGGCGGCGATCGGGGCGGGGGTGACGAACTTCTGCATGGTGCTCTCTCCTTGACTCGCTGTTTCCTGCGACGGAAACGCTACGTTGCTTTCGCGGACGCGACAATAAACTCGTTGCACCAGACATACGTTTACGCAGGTCAGAGCAGATTAATCATTGCAATGCCACTGAAAGCTAATGCAACGCCAGCCCTCGTTTCGTTGCAATGAGTTGTCGGTGAACGCTATTCTGGCGGCTCCGAGAGCACGAAGGAGACCACGATGCCGGGAGGCAGACTCACCCAGCAGGAGCGTCGGCAGATCGCCCAGGGGCTGGCCGACGACCTCGCCTACGCCGAGATCGCCCGGCGCCTCGACCGTCCGACCTCGACGGTCACCCGCGAGGTGATGCGCAACGGCGGCCCCACCGCCTACCGCGCCGACCTGGCGCACCGCGCCACCGAACGCCGCGCCCGGCGGCGCGCGCAGGCCGCACCCCGGCCGGCGGAGGCACCCCCGCCGGCCCACGGACGCGACGCCGAGGCCGTGCGCGCGTACGAGGAGACGTTCACCACCGTCCTCATGGCGTCGGGCATGCCCAGGATGACGGCCCGGGTGCTGGCCTGCCTCACCCTCGCCGACTCGGGCAGCCTCACCGCGTCCGAACTCGTCCGGCGGCTCCAGGTCAGCCCGGCGTCCGTCTCCAAGGCGGCCGCGTTCCTCGAAAGCCAGGGCCTGATCCGCCGGGAGCGCGGCGAGGGCCGCCGCGAGCGCTACGTCGTCGACGACGACGTCTGGTACCAGTCGATGATGGCCAGCGCCCGCTCCCTCGCCGGACTCATCGAGACCGCGCGGCAGGGCGTCGGCGTCCTGGGCCCCGCCACCCCGGCCGGCACCCGCATGGAGAACATCGCCCGCTTCCTCGACTTCGTCTACGAAAGCACCGTCCGCGCCGCGGAGCAGGCCCGGGAAGTGCTCCACACGAAGGCGGAACCGGTCGCGGAGGAGGCGCCCCCGGCCGCCCGGTAGCTCACACCGCCCGCCGCGCCTACCGCAGCGGCCACCTCCCGTCCACCACGGCCCCCTCGTGCCCCTGCCGCCGCAGCCATGCCTGGTAACCCGCGGCCCACTCGCCGTACCACCGCACCTGCCGGCGGTGCAGCTCCGCCAGGTCGGCCTCCCCTATGCGCGGGTGGCGCTCGGCTATCGCGCGGGCGACGCGGACCGCCGCCAAGGCGTCGGCGCCCGCCTCGTGGGCGGCGTCGAGATCGACCCCGTACTCGGCGCAGACCGCGCCGAGCGTGCGGCGGCCCTTGCGGTAACGGTCGACGGCACGGTCGATGGTGAGGGGGTCGATGACCGGGCCGAGGCCGTCCGGCAGCAGCGGCGGCAGGTCGTGGCGGCGCAGCTCGGCGGCGAGCAGGCTGAGGTCGAAGGCGGCGTTGTAGGCGACGACCGGAGTGCCCGCCGCCCAGTGGGCGGCCAGCGTGCGCCCTATCTCCGCGACCACCTCGCGCGCGGGGCGGCCCTCCGCCGCCGCCCGTTCCCCGGTGATGCCGTGGATGGCGGCGGCCTCGTCCGGAATGGGCACGCCGGGATCGGCGAGCCAGCCGCGCCGGCCCACCGGTTCACCCGCCTTGGTCTCGACGACGGCCGCCGTGACGATCCGCGCCTCCGCCGGGTCCGTCCCCGTCGTCTCCAGGTCGAACCCGACCAGCAACTCCCCGTGCCAACCCATGGCACATCCCCCCTCGGTGGTGCTTTCCCCGTTGGACCACCAGCCTCGCACGGGGCACTGACAACGGGGTGACGTGCCGTCATGCCAGCCGACGGACAAGCGAAGCCCTACGTCAGGGGGCGCTGAGCATCAGGAGACGGCCAGCAAGGAGACGGTCAGCATCAGGAGACCCCGAGCATCAGGGGCCACAGATCATCAGGAGACCTGCCGAGAGTCCTGCCAGACCCCTTCGAACTCCTCGCGATAGGTGTCGAACAGCCCGTGCTCGTCCGGCGCCTGCGCCCGCGCCTCGGTCCGCCGCCCGCCGCGCAGCACCAGCACCGGCGCCTCCATCCCGCGCGCCTTGCGCAGGTAGGGCTGGACGACGGCGAGCCCGTCCGGGCCGTCGCCGTTGACGAGGTAGGCGGTGAAGCGCGGGGTCTCGTCGAAGACGCGGATCTCGAACGCGGCGGGGTCGGACAGCCGGTCGCGCACCCGCCGCATGTGCATGATGTTCATCTCCACGGACCGGCTCATCTCGCCCTTCTTCAGGCCGAGCTCGCGCTCGCGGCGGCGGACCGCGCTGCTCGCCGGGTTGAGGAAGAGGAGCCGCGCCCGGCAGCCGTGCTCGGCGAGCCGCACCAGCCGGCGCCCCGAGTAGTTCTGCACCAGCAGGTTCAGCCCGATGCCCACCGCGTCGAGGCGGCGGGCGCTGCCGAAGAGGTCCTCGACGGGCAGCTGCCGCTGGAGGCGCACCCGGTCGGGGTGGACGCCGACGACGTCCGCGTACCGGTCGCCGACCAGGTCCTCGACCGCGTCGACGGGCAGCCGGTCGACGGAGTGCCCGCCGGGCCCGCTGCCGAGGATGTCCAGGAGCCGGGCGGAGGCCCGTTCCGCCTGGTCGAGGACGGTCCGGGAGAGGGCGCGGTTGCGGGAGACGACGTTCCGGGTGACTTCCAGCTCGTCGAGGGCCAGTTCGAGTTCGCGCCGGTCGTCGAGGTAGGGCTCGAAGCACGGCCAGTGCTGGACGAGGAGTTCCCGCAGCTGGGGCAGGGTGAGGAAGCTGAGGACGTTGTCGTCGGCCGGGTCCAGGAGGTAGCCCTTGCGGCGGCTGACCTCGCGGACGGCGACGGCCCGCTGCACCCACTCCTGCCCGGCGGGCCCGGCCGCGGCGACGACCCACTCGTCCTCGCCGTGCACCGGTTCGTACACCGGGCGCAGCACGGCGGCGACGACGGCGCGCAGCCGCTGTTCGACGAGATTCAGCCAGATGTAGGCGCGGCCGGCGCGGCGTGCGCGGGTGCGCACCTCGCCCCACGCGGCGGCGTCCCAGTCCAGCTCCGTCCCGATCTCTCCGGGGCGGACCAGCGAGACCGCGCCGAGGGGTGTACCGCCGGGCGCTTCCTCCCCCGCGCCACCGTCCGCAGGAGGCAGCTCCAGCCCGCCCGAGCTCACCAGTCCACCGCCTTCCGCCCCCCGTTCAATGATCAAGGCAGACTACTGCGCCCGCGGGAGCCGGCGCACACGCGCCCGGTGGCCACCCGGTGAACTGGCCTGCCGGGTGTGGCGGTTGTCCGGGGGCCCTGGGACGGGAGTGAGCTGATTCATATTGAATCCTCCCCTTCCCGGAAAGGAGGGGTTCCTCCGCCTTCCGGGCGTGGGGATTTCCGGCTCAGGCCGCTCGGCGGGGCGGCGCCCCGCCGAGTCTTGCGCCCTCGGCACCGGCCGGGTCGAGACCAGCCCGGATCAGCATCACACGCGCGGAGTTCTTGTCCCGTGGACTCACGGTTCCGCAGGCGACGCAGGTGTAGGTGCGCAGTCCCAGCGGCAGTGCATGCTTGGCTCTCGTCATGCAGTGCGCGCAGTCCATCGTGGTGTGCGCGGGGTTGACCAGGTGCACGGCCCTGCCGTGCTTGCGGCCCATCTCGATCAGGGCCCTTTTGGTGGCGCCGATGGCGGCGTCGGCGGCCTTCTTCGCCATGGTGGTCCTGGCGAGGAATCTCGGGCGGAAGTCCTCGACCGCGAGAGCGTCGTGGTCGCGGACAACGGCCTTGGCCCACTTGCGGGCGGTGTCCTGACGCTGCCGGGCGACCTTCTTGTGCAGTCTGGCGAACCGGCGTCCGGCCGCCTTGTAGCCCTTGGAGGCGGGCTTGCCCCTGGCCGGTGCCCTCCGGGACATCATCCGCTGATAGCGGTTCAGCTTCGCGGCGGCCTTCCTGCCGTACTCGGCATGCGGAAGGTCGTGCGACTCGGACGTGGTGGTCGCGGTCTCCCTCACACCCCAGTCCACACCGATCACTCGGCCGGTCCCGGGCAGCGGCAGCACCTCGGCGGGGACCACGAAGGAGCAGAACCAGTGGCCGAGGTTGTCCTGGTAGACGCGCACCGACGACGGCGCGGCCGGGAGTTCCCGCGACCACACCACCGTCAGCCGGATGCCGCCCGCCAGATGCAGACGGCCATCCTTGAGTCGGAATCCGCGCTTGGAGTAGTTCAGGCTCGGGAGCGCTTCGCGCTTCTTCTTCCACTTCGGCATCCCGGCCCGGCGGCCGACGGTCCGCCGGTCCCTGATGTCCTTCAGCGCCTTGGCGCGGGACTTGGCGAAGTCCCGTACCAGCTGCTGCTGCGGGACGCTGGAACCCTCGCGGAGCCATGCCGTGCGGGCACGGGCCTCGGTCAGCATCTTGTCGAGCTGCGCCGGGCCGCAGGCCCGCTGCTCACCGGTGGCCTTGTTGTGCAGGTGGGTGGCCCTGGACTTGGCGACACACTCGTTCCAGATCCATCGGCACCGGTCCCACTCGCCCATCAGGGCCGTACGGGCGGTGGACGACACACGCAGCCGGAACGTCCACCGGGCATACCCGGCGCTCTCCGACACCTGATGGACCACCATGGCCCCATTGTGCTCTCGTGGTTGGCGGGAGACTGAGCGAACCGTATTCTTCCCCGGCCCGGAGACCGGGGCATCCTCTGGATACCAGATGAAAATCCGGTGCTCGGCCGAGAGAACCGGGGAAGGAGGCCGGGAAACGGCGGCCGGCGCCCGGAAGGCCGGGGAGGAGTCGCGCCCGTCACCCGGGTGGACGTGGCCCGCCGGGCGGTGGGGGCGGCGCTTTTGGGGAAGATCTGTATCTCGACGGTCCGGGGCGACGGTGCCCGGGATAGCCGGAGACGCGAGAGAGTCGAGCCTATGCAGGTCTGGCCGGGACAGGCGTATCCCCTCGGTGCCACCTATGACGGTGCGGGCACCAATTTCGCGGTCTTCTCCGAGGCGGCGGAGCGGATCGAGTTGTGCCTGCTGCACGACGACGGTTCGGAGACGGCGGTCGAGCTGCGGGAGAGCGACGCGTTCGTGCGGCACGCCTATCTGCCGGGGGTGATGCCGGGCCAGCGGTACGGCTTCCGGGCCCACGGCCCGTACGCCCCCGAGCGGGGGCAGCGGTGCAACTCCGCCAAGCTGCTCCTGGATCCGTACGCACGAGCGGTGAGCGGTGCCGTCGACTGGTGTGAGGCGGTCTACGGCTACCACTTCGAGGACCGGGACGCCCGTAATGACCTGGACTCCGCTCCGCACATGATGACGTCCGTCGTCGTCAATCCGTACTTCGACTGGGGCGACGACCGGCCGCCGCGCACCGAGTACCACCGCACGGTCATCTACGAGGCGCACGTCAAGGGTCTGACGATGCTTCACCCGGAGCTGCCGGAGGACATCCGGGGCAGCTACGCGGCGCTGGCGCACCCGGCGATCGTGAACCACCTCAAGGACCTGGGGGTGACGGCGATCGAGCTGATGCCGGTGCACCAGTTCGTCAACGACCACCGGCTGGCGGACCTGGGCCTGTCCAACTACTGGGGTTACAACACCATCGGCTTCTTCGCCCCGCACAACGCCTACGCCTCCTGGGGCGACCGCGGCCAGCAGGTGCTGGAGTTCAAGTCGGCGGTGCGGGCGCTGCACGAGGCCGGCATCGAGGTGATCCTGGACGTCGTCTACAACCACACGGCCGAGGGCAACCACCTGGGGCCGACGCTCTCGTTCCGCGGCCTGGACAACGCCTCGTACTACCGGCTGGCGGACGACCCGCGGTTCTACACGGACACCACGGGCACCGGGAACTCCCTGCTGATGCGCAGCCCCCACGTCCTCCAGCTGATCATGGACTCGCTGCGCTACTGGGTCACCGAGATGCGGGTGGACGGATTCCGGTTCGACTTGGCGGCGACGCTCGCCCGGCAGTTCCACGAGGTGGACCGGCTGTCGTCGTTCTTCGACCTGGTGCAGCAGGACCCGGTGGTGAGCCAGGTGAAGCTGATCGCTGAACCGTGGGACGTCGGGGAGGGCGGCTACCAGGTCGGGAACTTCCCGCCGCTGTGGACGGAGTGGAACGGCAAGTTCCGGGACACCTGCCGGGACCTCTGGCGCGGCGAACCGGCCACCCTGGCCGACTTCGCCTCCCGGCTGACCGGCTCCTCCGACCTCTACCAGGACGACGGCCGCCGCCCGCTCGCCTCCGTCAACTTCGTGACCTGCCACGACGGCTTCACCCTGCACGACCTGGTGAGCTACAACGAGAAGCACAACGAGGCCAACGGCGAGGACAACCGGGACGGCGAGAGCCACAACCGGTCCTGGAACTGCGGCGCCGAGGGCGAGACCGAGGACCCGGCCGTCCTCGCCCTGCGCGAGCGGCAGATGCGCAACCTCATCGCCACCCTGCTGCTCTCCCAGGGCGTCCCGATGATCAGCCACGGCGACGAGTTCGCCCGCACCCAGCGCGGCAACAACAACGCCTACTGTCAGGACAGCGAGCTGTCCTGGGTGCACTGGCCGGGCCCCGACGGCACGGCGGCCGAGCGGGCGCGCCGCATGCTGGCCTTCACCCGCGCCATGGTCTGGCTCCGCCGCGACCACCCGGTCTTCCGCCGCCGCCGCTTCTTCCACGGCCGCCCCGAGCAGGGCACCTTCAACGAGCTGTCCGACATCGCCTGGTTCACCCCGGAAGGGGAGGAGATGCGGGACGCCGACTGGCAGGCCGCGTACGCCAAGTCCCTGGCGGTCTTCCTCAACGGTGGCGCCATCTCCGAGCCGGGGCCGCGCGGGGAGCGGGTGGCCGACGACTCGTTCCTGCTGCTGTTCAACGCCCACCACGGCCCGCTGGACTTCGTCATCCCGCCGGACCACGGCCGGCTCTGGCAGGTCGTGGTGGACACGGCGCTCCCGGACGGGGTGACGGACGACGGCCGGAAGCTCGCGGCCGGCGACCGGCTCACGCTGACCGACCGGAGCCTGGCCGTTCTCCAACGCCCGCTCTGAGGGGGCGAGAAGCGGCCTCCGCCTGGGTACGGATGTTCCCATGAAGCGCGACAGCCCGGCGCCTCCGACGGCGACCTACCGCCTCCAGCTCCAGCCCGCCCTCCCGTTCGCCGCGGCCGAGCGGGCCGTACCCGCGCTCGCCGCCCTCGGCATCTCCCACCTGCACCTCTCCCCCGTCCTGGAGGCCGTCCCCGGCTCGGCCCACGGGTACGACGTGACGGACCACACCGCCGTCCGGGCCGAGCTCGGCGGCGAGGACGGGCTGCGCGCGCTGTCCCGCACCGCCCGCGCCCACGGGCTCGGCCTGATCCTCGACATCGTGCCCAACCACATGGCCGTCCCCGCGCCCGAGCACCTCAACGGGCCGCTGTGGGAGGTGCTGCGGGACGGCCCGGCCTCCCGCTACGCCCGCTGGTTCGACATCGACTGGGCCGAGCACGGCGGCCGGGTCCTGCTCCCCCTGCTGGCCGGCCGGCTCGGCGACGAGCTCGACCGCTTCACCGTCCACGACGGCACCCTGCGCTACTACGACCACGTCCTCCCCCTGCGCCCCGGCACCGAGAAGCTGCCGCTGCCCGAGCTGCTGGACGCCCAGTGGTACCGGCCGGCCTGGTGGCGGCTGGCCCGCACCGAGCTGAACCACCGCCGCTTCTTCACCGTCTCCGAGCTGATCGCGGTCCGCGTCGAGGACCCGGAGGTCTTCGCCGCCACCCACGCCAAGGTGCTCCAGCTGCTCCGCGAAGGGGTGGCCGACGGGCTGCGGATCGACCACCCCGACGGGCTCGCCGACCCGGCCGGCTACCTGCGGCGGCTGCACGAGGCCACCGGGGGCCGCTGGACGGTCGTCGAGAAGATCCTCGCCCGCGGCGAGGAGCTGCCCGCCGGCTGGCCGGTGGCCGGCACCACCGGCTACGACGCCCTCGCCCACCTCGACGGCCTGTTCACCGACCCGGCCGGCGCCGAGCGGCTCACCGCCGCCTACCGGGCGTACGCCGCACCGCCGCCCGACCGCGGCGGCGACTGGGCGGCCACGGCCCGCCGGGCCGCCTGGCGCATGGTCTCCCACGAGCTGGTGACGGAGGTCGAACGCCTCGTCCGCGTCGCCGGCCGGATCTGCGACGGCGCCCTGCCGCTGCGCGACCACGCCCCCTGGGCGCTGCGCACGGCCCTATGCGAGATCCTCGTCCGGCTGCCCGTCTACCGCCCCTACGCCCGGCCCGGCGAACCCGCGGCGCCCGCCGACGCCGTGCTGCTGGAGGAAGCGGCGCGGGAGGCCCGCGCGGCCTTCGCCGTGCCGGAGGAGGCGGACGCGGTGGACGTGGTGAAGGACGCGGCCCTCGGCCGGCTCGGTGACGGCCCGGACCACCGGGACTTCTGCGCCCGGTTCGCCCAGACCGCCGCCGCCCTGCACGCCAAGTCCGTCGAGGACACCGCCTTCTACCGCTACGCGCCGCTGCTCTCGGCCACGGAGGTCGGCGGCTCCCCCGGCCGGCCCGCCGTCGCGCCCGGCGAGTTCCACGCCTTCTGCGCCCGGCTGCAGCGCGACTGGCCCGCCACGGGCACGGTCCTGTCCACCCACGACACCAAGCGCGGCGCCGACGCCCGGGCGCGGGTGGCGGCGCTCACGGAGTACCCCGCCGAGTGGGCGCGGTTGCTCGCGCGGGTGACGGAACGGACGCCTCCGCCCGACCCGCACATGGCCTGGACGGCCTGGCAGAACGCCTTCGGCCTGGGCGAGCCGGACGCCCTGCGGCTCGTCCCCACCGTCCTCAAGAGCGTGCGCGAGGCGGCGCTGCGCACGACGTGGACCGAGCCCGACGCGGCGTACGAACAGGAGGTGGAGCGCTTCGTCGTCGCCGGCCCGTGCGGCCCGGCCCACGAGGAGCTGACGGCCCTCGCGGCGGACGCCGCCGCGTCGGTGCGGGCCAACACGCTGGGCGCGGCCCTGCTGCACCTGACCATGCCCGGCGTCCCCGACGTCTACATGGGCACCGAACGCGTCTCCCGCACCCTCGTCGACCCCGACAACCGCCGCCTGCCGGACTTCGCGGCCGGGGGGCCCGGCGACCCCGCCTCCTTGGCCGCCGAGAAGCTCCACCTCACCCGTACCGCCCTGCGCCTCCGCCGCGCCCACCCCGCGTGGTTCGGCCCGGACGCCACGTACGTGCCACTGACTGCCGACGGCCCCGCCGCGGACCACTGCGTGGCGTTCGCCCGTTCCGACACGGTGGTCGCGGTGGCGACGCGGCTGGCGCGGGACCTGGAGGCGGCGGGCGGCTGGGGGGACGCGGCGCTGGCGCTGCCGGGCGGTGGCAGGTGGCGCGAGCTGCTGACGGGCCGGGTGTGCGAGGAACAGGGGCTGCTGGGGTGGTTGTTGCACCGGTATCCGGTGGCGCTGCTGACGCGGGAGTGACCAAGCCTCGCGGCGCGTCGGGGGGCGGCGCCGGGACGTCGGCCCCACCCGCTCAGGCCGCCTCCCGCCCGTCCCCCCGGCCCTCGAACACCCGGCCCCCGAACACCCCGTCCCGGCACATCTCCGCGAACCGCAGCGCCGCGCCCGTGAGTTCGACGCGCGCGTAGGCCGTCTGCTCCTGCCGCCACGCCGGGTCCACCGGTACGGCCACCGCCCCCGCCGTCGCCCGGGCCACGTGCACCGAGCAGGCGAGGACGCCGACGCCCGCCACCGCCAGCCGGACCGCCGTCGACGCGTGCTGCACCTCCATGGCGGTCAGCGGACGGAACCCGTGGCGCGCACACTCGCGGTCGAGCCACCGTTCACCGCCGATCACCGGTTCCAGGACGCAGCGCACCCAGGCGCGGCCGGCCAGCTCCGTGAGGCGGACCGGATCCGTACGCTCCGCCAGGGGGTCGTCCCGGGGGACGACGATCACGATCTCCTCCGCCCCCAGCGAGACCACCGGCCCCTCCCACCCCGCGGGCCGGGGGCCGACGGCGAGGTCGGCCACGCCCCGGCCCATGTGATCGCGCAGTTCGTCCGTGGTCAGGTACTCGTGCAGGTGCAGCCGGATGCCGGGGAACTCGTGCCGCCAGCGGGCGAGGACCGGCGGCAGGGCGCCGATCGCGAGCGCGTGCAACGTCGCGACGTGCAGTTCGCCGCCCTCGGCCCCGGCGGCGGCCTTGGCCGCCCGGCGGGCCAGCCCGGCGCTCCGCACGGCGAGTTCGGCGTGCGGCAGGTAGGCGCGACCCATGGGGGTCAGCCCGACCCCGCGCGGCAGCCGCTCCAGCAACCGCCCGCCCACCTCCCGTTCGAGCGCCTTGATCTGGTGGGACAAAGCGGACTGGGTGACGTTGAGGGTCTCGGCGGCGCGCGTGAAGGACCGCTCCTCGACCACCGCCACCAGGTACTCCATCTGCCGCAGGCTCACGACTCCCACTCCCCCATGCCCATGAACGTCTCTCATCGCTCCGATCGAAACATTGCGTTGGACTCATATTCGCTGCTGGGCGGAGGGTTGGGGCATGCATGAGACAGACGTCATCGTCATCGGCGGCGGCACCGGCGGCTACAGCACCGCGCTGCGCGCCGCGCACCTCGGTCTGGACGTGGTGCTCGCCGAACGCGACCTGGTCGGCGGCACCTGCCTGCACCGGGGCTGCATTCCGAGCAAGGCGATGCTGCACGCGGCGGAGCTGGTGGACGGGATCACGGAGGGGCGCGAACGCTGGGGCGTGCGCGCCACGCTGGAGTCCGTCGACTGGGACGCGCTGACCGCCACCCGGGACGACATCGTCGGCCGCAACCACAAGGGCGTCGAGAGCCACCTGTCCCAGGCGGGCGTCCGCGTCGTCCGCGGCTCGGCCTCCCTCACGTCCGACCGGACGGTCCGGGTGGACAGCGGTGACGAGGCGGGTACGGAGTGGCGCGCCCGGCGCGGCATCGTCCTGGCCACGGGGTCGCGCCCGCGCACCCTGCCCGGCCTGGAGCCGGACGGCCGGCACGTGGTGACCAGCGACGACGCCCTCTTCGCACCCGGGCTGCCGGCGTCCGTCCTGGTGCTGGGCGGCGGCGCGATCGGCGTCGAGTACGCCTCGCTGCACCGGTCCATGGGCGCCCGCGTGACGCTGGTGGAGGCGGCCGACCGGCTGCTTCCACTGGAGGACGCGGACGTGAGCCGGCACCTCACCCGGGGCCTGAAGAAGCGCGGCATCGACGTGCAGACGGGCGCGCGCCTGGAGGAGGCCCACCCCTTCGAAGGCGGCGTCCGGGCGACGATCCGCACGGCGCGCGGCGAGGTCCGCGAACTGACCGTGCACCGCCTGCTGGTGGCCGTCGGCCGGGTGCCGGTGACCGACGGCCTGGGCCTGGCGGCGGCGGGACTCTCCACCGACGCCCGCGGCTTCCTCGCCCCCGCCGACTGGGCGCGCCTGGAGACGTCCGTCCCCGGCATCCACGTGGTCGGCGACCTCCTGCCGCCGCCCTCCCTCGGCCTGGCCCACGCCTCGTTCGCCGAGGGCCTGGTCGTCGCCGAGACCCTCGCGGGCCACGACCCGCGCCCGGTGGACTACGCGGCCGTCCCCCGCGTCACCTACTCCAGCCCGCAGACCGCCTCCGTCGGCCTCTCCGAGGAACAGGCCGTCGCCGCCGGCCACGACGTCAAGGTCAACTCCATGCCCCTCACCGGCACCGCCAAGGGCATGGTCCACGGCCAGGGCGGCATGGTGAAGGCCGTCGCGGACCAAACCGGCCGCATCCTCGGCGTCCACCTCGTCGGCCCCCACGTCTCCGAAATGATCGCCGAGGGCCAGCTGATGGTCGGCTGGGACGCGGAGGCTTCCGACGTCGCCCAGCACATCCACCCGCATCCGACGCTGTCGGAGGCGGTGGGCGAGGTGATGCTCTCGCTCGCGGGGCGGGGCCTGCACCAGGTCTGAGCGGCGCGCGTCCTCGAACTCCCCCAGAGGGGGCACCCCCAACGGGTTGGATCAGCCCGTTGGGGGTGCCCCCTCTGGGGGAGTTCGAGGACAGCGCCCGCAGGGCGCTTCGGGGGCGCGGGGGCTTGCCCCCGCGAGAAACGGGAAGGGGCGGGGCAGGGGCAACCCCACTCCGACCCGAGGAGCCGCCGGTGCTGTACGAGGTATGGGCCCCGCACGCCAAACGCGTCACGCTGCACACGGACGACGGCACGCACCCCATGCAACCCACCCCCACCCGCCCCGGCTGGTGGCACCGCGAAGCCCCCGGAACCCCGGACACCCGCTACGGCTTCGCCCTCGACGACACCCCGCCCCTCCCCGACCCCCGAGCCCGCCGCCTCCCCGACGGTCCCGACGGCCGGGCGGCCCCCATCGACCCGGCGCACTGGAAGTGGCAGCACCCATGGCCGGGCCGTGCCCTCCCCGGCGCGATCCTCTACGAGCTCCACACCGGCACGTTCACCCAAGAAGGCACCTTCGAAGCCGCGACCCACCGCCTCCCCCACCTCGCCGCACTGGGCATCACCCACATCGAGCTGATGCCCGTCTGTCCGTTCCCCGGCCGGCATGGCTGGGGCTACGACGGGGTGGCGCCGTGGGCCGTCCACGAACCGTACGGCGGCCCGGACGGACTGCGCCGCTTCGTCGACGCGGCGCACGGGCACGGCCTCGGCGTCGTCCTGGACGTGGTCCACAACCACCTGGGCCCGTCCGGCAACCACCTCCCCGCCTTCGGCCCGTACTTCACCGACCGCCATCAGACCCCGTGGGGCGCGGCGGTGAACCTCGACGGCCCGGGATCGGCCGAAGTCCGGACGTACTTCATCGACAGCGCCCTCGCCTGGCTGCGGGACTACCGCCTGGACGGCCTCCGCCTGGACGCCGTCCACGCACTCGCGGACGACGGCCCGCGCCACTTCCTCGCCGACCTGTCCGAGGCCGTGGACGACCTCGCCGAACGCCTCGGCCGCCCCCTCTTCCTCATCGCCGAATCGGACCGCAACGACCCGGCCACCATCACCCCGCGCCCGGCCGGCGGCCTCGGCCTGCACGCCCAGTGGAACGACGACTTCCACCACGCCCTGCACACCGCGCTGACCGGCGAGTCCCAGGGCTACTACGCCGACTTCGCGGCGGACCCCGGGCAGGCCCTCACCAAGACGCTGCGCGGCGGCTTCTTCCACGACGGCACCCACTCGTCGTTCCGCGGCCGCCCGCACGGCCACCCCCTGGACCCGGCCACCACCCCCGCCCACCGCCTGCTCGGCTACGCCCAGACCCACGACCAGATCGGCAACCGCGCCCTGGGCGACCGCCTGGCCGCCCGCCTCTCCCCCGGCCTCCTCGCCTGCGCCGCCGCACTGGTGCTGTGCGCGCCGTTCACGCCGATGCTCTTCATGGGCGAGGAGTGGGGAGCCCGGACGCCGTGGCAGTACTTCACCGACCACACCGACCCGGAGCTGGCCGAGGCCGTACGCCGCGGCAGGCGCCGCGAGTTCGCCGCCCACGGCTGGCCCGCGGAGGACGTCCCCGACCCCCAGTCCCCGGCCACCCGGCTCCGCTCCTGCCTCGACTGGGACGAGTCACACCGCACCCCGCACGCCGAACTCCTCGCCTGGTACCGCCAGTTGATCGCCCTCCGCCACACGGAACCGGCCCTCACCACCCCGGACTGGACGGACACGGCCCCCACCGCGACCCCCGACCGATGCGTCACCTTCCACCGCGGCCCCCTCCTCATAGCCGCCAACCTCGCCCGCACCCCCGCCGAACTCCCCGTCCCCCCGACCACCCGCGTCCTGGCCGCCTGGCGCCCCCTCCCGCCCCCGGACGAACGCGGCCTGCTCCACCTCCCCCCGGAGTCGGCGGCGATCCTGCGGACGGGCGGATGACCGGCGCCCGCTGATAGCCAACAGCTGATCGCCGCCCCAGGGCCGAACGGCCCCGAAGGGAGCCGTTCGGCCCTCCTGCGCCGGGCGCCGGGCAGGGCAGGGTTGGGGGTGACCGACCGGGGGATCGTCCTCGGTCGTGGCAGGGGCCGGCCGGCCATCCCTCACCCGCCCGGCCGGACGGTCCCGGCCGCGGCCCCCTCCGTTCGTTCACCGGCCGTCCGGCCGTCGGCGCCCCCCGTCGCCAGGCGGCCGGGCACGGCCTCCCCGGCGGCGGACGGCCGGTTCAGGCGGATGGCGGGTTCAGGCGGACGGCGGGTTCACTCGCCCTGCTCGCCCGCCGGCTCCAGGCGCAGCGCGATGCTGTTGATGCAGTAGCGCTGGTCCGTCGGGGTCGGGTAGCCCTCGCCCTCGAAGACGTGGCCGAGGTGGGATCCGCAGCGGGCGCAGCGGACCTCGACGCGGACCATGCCGTGCGAGCGGTCCTCGAGGAGCTCGACGGCGTCGGAGTCCTTGGGGTCGTAGAAGCTCGGCCAGCCGCAGTGGCTCGCGAACTTCTCGGTGGAGCGGAAGAGTTCGGCTCCGCAGGCGCGGCAGGAGTAGACGCCGGCCGTCGTCGTGTCCGTGTACTCGCCGCGGAACGCCGGTTCCGTACCGGCGCGGCGGAGTACCTGGTACTCCGCCGGCGTCAGTTCCGCGCGCCACTGCTCGTCCGTCTTCTCGACCTCGTAGGGCATGGGCCGTACGTCCTCTCGGGACTCTCGGAGCTCTCGGGGCTCTCGGGGCTCTCGGGGGTCAGCTCTCCAGGCGGGCCAGGATCCGCGGACCGAGGTCCGTGACGTCCCCCGCGCCCATGGTGAGAACGAGGTCGCCGGGGCGGACCATTCCCGCCAGGACGTCGGGGACGGCGGCCATGTCGTGCTCGGCGCGCACGTCGGCGCCGGCCGCCCGGGCCGCGTCGATGATCATGTCGCTGGTGACGCCGGGGATCGGGTCCTCGCGCGCCGGGTAGATGTCGAGGACGACGGAGGCGTCGGCGAGGGCCAGCGCCTGTCCCATCTCGGTGCCGAGCTCCTGGGTGCGGCTGAACAGGTGGGGCTGGAAGACCACCAGGACGCGGGAGCCGGCCGCGGCGCCACGCATGGCCTCCAGGTCGGCGGTCATCTCGGTGGGGTGGTGCGCGTACGAGTCGATGACCTGCGCGCCGGCGGCCTCGCCCTTGAGCTGGAGGCGGCGGCCCACGCCGGTGTACTTGCCGAGGGCGGCGGCCAGGTCGGCGGCCGGGATGCCCAACGCGACACCGGCGGCGAGGGCGGCGACGGCGTTGTGGGCGTAGTGCCGGCCGGGGACGGAGACGCCGAAGGTGAGCTCACGGCCGTCGAGCAGCACGGTGACCTCGCTGGTCAGGCCGCGCGGGGTGACGTCGAGGACACGGACGTCGGCGCCCTCCGACTCGCCGTAGGTGACGACCCGGATGCCGTCGGTGCGCCCGGCGAGGCGGCGGGTCAGCTCCTGGGCGCCCTCCTGGTCGGCCGCGACGACGAGCGTGCCGCCCGGGCGGATCCGGCCCACGAAGATCTCGAACGACTCGTGGATCTCCTCCATCGAGGCGTAGTTCGCGTGGTGGTCCAGCTCCGCGTTGAGGATGATCGCGACCTCGGGCGCGTACTTGTGGAAGCTGCGGTCGCTCTCGTCCGCCTCCGCCACGAAGATCTCGCCCGCGCCGTGCCGGGCGTTGGTGCCGGGCCCGTGCAGGTCGCCGCCGATGGCGTACGACGGGTCGAGCGCGAGCGCGTCCAGCGCCACCGCCAGCATCGACGTGGTGGTCGTCTTGCCGTGCGTGCCCGCGACGGCGATCGGGCGCAGGCCGTCCATCAGGCGGGCGAGCGCGTCCGAGCGGTGGACGACCGGGATGCCGCGCTCGGCGGCGGCGGACAGCTCGGGGTTGTCCTGCCGGATGGCGCTGGAGACGACGACGCAGGTGGCGTCCTCGGCGAGGTGCTCGGCGGCGTGCCCGATGTGGACCGTGACGCCGAGGGCGCGCAGCGCCGCCGCGGTCGCGGACTCCTTCGCGTCACTGCCCGCCACCTGGGCGCCGCGCTGGGCGAGGATCTTCGCGATGCCCGACATGCCGGCGCCGCCGATGCCGATGAAGTGCGGGCGGTCCATCGTCTTGGGGACGGCCGGTGCCATGTGCGGTGCTCCCTGGTTGTTCTCGGCTGCTGCGGTCGTCCCCGGGGGTCCGGGGACTGTGACTGCGCCGATTCTCGCACCCGGTGCCGGCGGGGTGGCCTCCGGCCGGGTGGGGATGCCCCAGCCCCGCCCTTCGCCGATTCCCGGGGGCTGCGCCCCCAGACCCCCGAAACCGCGCTTCGCGTGGTTGTCCCCAAACGCCGGACGGGCTGGTTTGTCAGCCCGTCCGGCGGCAAACTCACCTGTCCGGATGGCCTCGGGCGGGCGGTCCCCTTTGACGTCCGGGCTACTCCTCGTTCGCGTCCTCCCCGTCCTCGTCCGCGTGCGCGTACAGCTTGAGGACGGGCACGCCGACCTTGTGGCGGGCGCGGGAGGCCCAGTCGCGGTGGAAGAACTCCTCGACGAGGTGGGGTGCGGTCAGCACGATCACCTCGTCGGCGTGGGTCTGCTCGACGACGGAACGGAGCAGGTCCAGCGGGTGGTCGTCGATGATCTGGCCGACCGCCTCGCTGCCGGCCCCGCGCAGGAGGCGCAGGGAGTGCTCCAGGGCGAGGGCGGCGGGCCGCAGCGCCGCCTCGCCCTCGGGCTCGTCCGCCTCGTGGACGGCCTGTTCCAGCTCGCCGAGGGCGACGTCGTCGATGGCGCGCAGCAGCCGGTCCTCGGCGCCTCTGGGCTGCATCAGGACCACGAAGGACATGTCGTCGTCATGCAGGCCGGTGACGAAGTCGACGTCCGTCGCGGACAGCGGCTGTTCGATCATCAATACGCTCGTGAACACGGTCGGCGCCCTTCTCCTCCGTGGGCCCGGGCCCACACAGAAACCATCCTGCGCGTGCTCCCTCGGAGCCCGCTGTTTCGAACCCGTGCCCCCGGGGGAGCGTCCGACACAATTCTGCCCGCCGGACGATAAGCGGAACAGAGGATTCCGCCGATTGTCAGATGCCGGTCGTGGAACCGACCGTCAGGCCGCACCCGTCCGGTAGCGCGTGAACAGGAAACCGTCCTGCTCCAGCACCGACGCCAGCGCGAACGACCGCGGCACCTCCAGCGGGGGCCCGCCGGCGATCCGGGGCGCGATCCCGGCGGCGACCATGGGCGCGAGCGACAGGCACAGCTCGTCCAGCACCCCCGCCGCCGCGAACTGCCCGAGCAGCCGCGGCCCGCCCTCGGTCAGCAGCCGCGGCAGCCCGCGCGCGGCCAGCAGCTCCGGTATCCGCGCCACGTCCACCGTCCTCCCCTCGCCGGCCACGACGACCTCCACGCCCGCCGCGGCGGCCGCGTCGCGCCGCTCGGCGGGGGCCGCCTCGCCCGTCAGCACCAGGGTCGGCACCAGCGGCTCGGCGAACAGCGGCAGCGAGAAGTCCAGGTCGAGCCCGGCGCTCACCACCGCGATCACCGGCGCCGGCGACTGGCCGAGCCCGGCCCGCCGGGCGGCGAACGCCTCGCGGGCGCGCGCCGGGCGGTAGCCCTCCTGCCGGACGGTCTCGGCACCGACCACGACGGCGTCGGCGAGCGCGCGCAGCGTACCGAAGATCCGCATGTCCGCGGCCGACGACAGCGGCTGCGAGCGGCCCTCGTGGTGGGCGGCGCCGTCGAGCGACGAGACCATGTTGGCGCGCAGCCAGGGGCGCCCCTCGGCGACGAACTCGGGGTAGGCGTAGAGGCCGGCCAGTTCGTCGAGCCCCCACTCGCGGTCCTCGAGGTCGGCGGGCACGGTGGGCACAGGGAACAGGCGTCGCATAGGTGGGAGTGTGACACGGCCCGCGGTCCCGGGTGTGACATGCCTCGCTCCGCTCCCGGCCGTCCCGCGCCCGTCAGCGGCTACGCTGGAGAGTTGTGTCGTCCTCCACCGCAGCATCCCCAGACGCCCGCCCGACGGGCGAGCAGCCCGTCGCGCTCACCTCGCGCACCCCGCACGTCCCGGCCGAGCGCCTGGTCGCCGAGATGGTGCCGCCGCCGCGCTTCGACGCGGTGCGGTTCGACACCTACATACCGGACCCGAACCAGCCCAGCCAGACCGAGGCCGTCCGAGTGCTCTCCGGCTTCGCGGCCGGGCTCGGCTCGCCGGCCGCGGGCAGCGGCCGGAAGCGCTGGTTCCGGCGGGAGGCCAAGCCGGCGCCGGCCGGTCCGCGCGGCGTCTACCTCGACGGCGGCTACGGCGTCGGCAAGACGCACCTGCTGGCCTCGCTCTGGCACGCGGCGCCGGCCGCCCCGGAGCGGAAGGCGTTCGGCACCTTCGTCGAGCTGACGAACCTCGTCGGCGCCCTCGGCTTCCAGCAGACCGTGCGCACGCTCGGCGGGCACGAGCTGCTCTGCATCGACGAGTTCGAGCTCGACGACCCGGGCGACACCGTCCTCGTCTCCACGCTGCTCGGCAAGCTGGTCGAGCAGGGTGTCGCGCTCGCCGCGACCTCCAACACGCTGCCCGGCAAGCTCGGCGAGGGCCGGTTCGCCGCCGCCGACTTCCTCCGCGAGATCCAGGGCCTCTCGGCCCACTTCCGCGCCCTGCGCATCGACGGCGAGGACTACCGCCACCGCGGCCTCCCCGAGGCGCCGTCGCCCTACGACGACGAGACCGTCAAGCGGGTGGCCCACGCGGTGGAGGGCGCCTCGCTCGACGATTTCCCCGCCCTCCTCGCGCACCTCTCCCAGGTCCACCCCAGCCGCTACGGCGCCCTCTGCGACGGCGTCCGCGCGGTCTGCCTCACCGGCGTCGAGCCGGTCCCGGACCAGTCGACCGCCCTGCGGCTCGTCGTCCTCGCGGACCGGCTTTACGACCGGGAGGTGCCGGTGCTGGCTTCCGGGCGGCCGTTCGATCAGCTGTTCAGCGAGGAGATGCTCGCGGGTGGGTACCGGAAGAAGTACTTCCGGGCTATTTCGCGGCTTACGGCGCTGGCGCGGGACGCGAAGCCCTTGGCGGACGGCTGAGGGGTGGGTGTGCCCCGGTCCCGCCCCTTCGCCGATTCCTGGGGGCTGGCCCCCAGACCCCCTGAAACCGCGCTCCGCGCGGTTGTCCTCAAACGCCGGACGGGCTGTTTCAGCCCGTCCGGCGTTTGAGGACGAGCGGCGGAGCCGCGACAAGCGGGGTCTGGGGCGCAGCCCCAGGAAACGGCGAAGGGGCGGGACCGGGGCACACCCCACCGGGGTAACGTCCCAACGTGCTCCGCATATCCCGCCCCCTCCGCGCCCTCGCCCCCACCCTCGCCCTCCTCTGCTGCACGACAGCCTGCGGCAGCGGTGAAAGCGCGACGGAGGCCGTCGGCCCCACCAACAAGCCGACACCCGTCGCGACACCCCCGGCGAAACCCTCACCGACAGTCGCCCCCACCCTCCCCCCGGGCCCAGCCGGCGCAGCCCCCCTCTTCTCCCACGGCCGCCGCGACAGCGGCAAACGCATAGCCCTCACCTTCGACGCCGACATGACGTCCGACCAGGGCCCCCGCGCCGCGAAAGGCGAGCACTTCGACAACCCGCCCCTCATCGCCACCCTCCGCCGCCTCAAAGCCCCCGCCACGATCTTCATGACCGGCAGGTGGGCCGAGCAGTACCCGGACCAGGCCCGGTCGATCGGCTCCGACCCCCTCTTCGAGGTCGCCAACCACTCCTACAGCCACCACGCGTTCGCCTCCCCCTGCTACGGCCTCCCGGCGGTGAAGCCGGGCGGAGCGCGGGCGGACGTGGAGCGGGCGTTCGCCGCGTTCCGGCGCGCCGGAGTCGAGCGGACGGTGCCGTACTTCCGCTTCCCGGGCGGGTGCCACAACCCCGAGGTGCTCAGGGAGTTGGGCCCGGCGAAGGTGACGGCCGTGCAGTGGGACGTGATAAGCGGCGACGCGTTCGCGAAACGGCCCGGCCCGGTGGCGGACGAGGTGCTGGCGAAGGCGCGTCCCGGTTCGGTCGTCGTGATGCACTGCACCCGCAGCGCGGCGCCGGCCACGGAGGCGGCGGTCCGGACGATCGTCCCCCGGCTCCGGGAGCGCGGCTACGAGCTCGTCCGCGTCTCGGACCTGATCGCCAAGGGCTGAGCCCGCTCTCGCCTATCGCCGCGAGCTCAGCGCACACGCCACCGCCGCCGCCCCCGCCGCGAACACCGCCGCCACGGCGAGCGGCAGCAGCGGCCAGCTGACCTCCCCGCTGCGGGAGGCGCTGACCAGCTCGGTGACGGCGGCGTTGGCGGGCGAGCCGCCGGGGAGCAGCACCAGGAACACGGCCAGCACGGTGGCCGGCACGGACCGGGCCGTGCTGCGCAGCAGCGGCCGGTTGCAGAGGGCGCCGACGGCCGTGCCGAGCAGGGCGCAGCTCGCGGCGGCGACGAACCCCGCGCCGGCGGCGGGGCCCAGCGGCACGGCCACCCGTCCACCCGCGCCGTGCGGGTCGGATATCAGCGCCACGACCGCGGTCCCCGCCGCCGCCAGGGCGAGCGAGGCCGCCAGGGCGGTGAGTATCCCGGCGAGGTGGACGCGCCACGGCCCCGCCGCCGCGGCGGCGCAGTCCCAGGCGGCGTCCGGCTCGTTGGTGACGCAGACGCGCACCAGCCAGGCGGCGACCGGCAGCAGGAGGCCGGCGGCGAGGCCGAAGGAGTCGAGGACGGGTTCCCCGGGCCGGACCCCGATCGTCAGGAGGACGGCGTACAGCATCAGCGGCGGGAGCCAGCGGTGGGAGCGGAGCAGCAGCGCGGCCTGGTAGCGCAGCAGGGCGGTCATCGGTGCGGTTCCTCCGGGGCGGGCGCGGCGGTGACCGAGCGGATGTGCCAGGGCGGTGCGGCGGTGAGCAGGGCGCGCAGCAGCGCGTCGGAGTCGGCGGCGGCCACGGTGAGCCGGACGGCGCCGGGGAGCGGTTCGCGGTCAGGGTCGCCGGGCAGCGCGTCCGGCAGCGGGCCGGCGCCTTCCGCCTCCACGCGGACGCGCGGGCCGGGCGCCGCGGGCGCCGGGACGAGCCGTCCCCCCTCCACCCGGTGGACCGCCTGGCACACTCCCGCCAGCCGCCGCGGATCGTGGTCGACGAACACGACGGCGCCCCCGTCGGCGACCCGGTCGAGGACGGCCCGGTCGAGGACGCGGCGGGACTCGCCGTCCAGGCCGGTCCACGCCTCGTCGAGAACGAGCAGGCCGGGGGCGCCGACCAGGCCCTGCGCCACGGCGACCTTCTGGGTCGTGCCCTTGGAGAGCTCGCGCAGCGGCGTGCGCGCGTACCGCCCGGCGCCGAAGCGTTCGAGCCAGTCGCGGGCCGCCCGGTCGGCCGCGCGCCGGCCGAGGCCGTGGATGCGGCCGAGGCGGGTGAGGTAGCCGAGGGCGGTGAGCGGCAGGGCCGCGGGGAAGCGCTCGGGGACGTACGCGGTGCGGGGCCGGCCGGTGATCCGTCCGGCGCTCGGCGCGTCGACGCCGGCCAGCAGCCGCAGCAGCGTGGACTTGCCGCTGCCGTTGCCGCCCTCGATCCTCAGCAGCGTGCCGCCCGGCACCCGCAGTCCGACGTCCCTGAGCACCCACCGGCCGCGCACGCCGTACCGGCGGCCGACGTCCCGGAGTTCCACAGGATCCCCACCCCTCCCCTATGCCCCCGATTCCCGGATCACCATAGCGGCCCCGGGCGCCCGGCGGACGGCTGGCAGACTGGCTCCGTGACCAGCTCAGAAACCGGAATCCCGGCCGGCTCCACCGACCCTCGCGACACCGCGCCGCAGTTCGTCCTGCCCCTGGTGGCGCGGATCGAGAAGGCCGCCCCGCCGGCCCGTACCGACGCCCTGGAGACGGCCGCCCGCGCGGTGCTCGTCCTGCTGTCGGACGAGCGCTCCACGGGAGACGGCGAGTGGGCCCAAGCCGTACGGGACTGGCAGGACGCCCGCATCCGCAAGGTCGTCCGCCGCGCCCGGGGCGCGGAGTGGCGCCGGGCCTCGGCACTGCCCGGGATCACGGTGACGGGTGAGACGGCCGAGGTACGGGTCTTCCCGCCGGTCCCGCTCGACGGCTGGCCCCCGGAGCTGGTGAAGCTCCAGGTGTCCGGCACGGAACTGGACGACCCCACCGCACCCGGCCCCGCCGCCCCGGAGCGGCCGGTGCTGTGGCTCAATCCGGGTCTTGAGATGTCCGCGGGCAAGACGATGGCCCAGGCCGGGCACGGCGCCCAGCTGGCGTGGTGGGACCTGGACGACACGGCCCGCAAGGCGTGGCGCGAGGACGGCTTCGCGCTCTCCGTCCGCACCGCCGACCCCGCCTGCTGGGCGGAACTGACGTCGAGCGGCCTGCCCCTCGTCCGCGACGCCGGTTTCACGGAGATCGCCCCCGGCTCGGCGACGGTGGTCGCCGACCATCCGGCGCTGCGCGGACGCCGCTGACCACTCCCGCGCCTCCGACGTCAGTAGAGGGCCTGCCCGTGCGTTCGAACGCGGGAGCGCGGGCGCGCGGCGACGACCGAGGCGTCGGCGCCCGTTCTTGGCACGTAGGTCTGACCGACGTGGAGCCCTCACGCGGCGCGAACGTGGGGCCCACAGCTTCGCACTGGAGAAGGGGCCGGGGCCGCCCCGGTGAGGGCGGGCCCCGGCGGTGGGGGTCAGGCGGTGGCCTTGACCGGCTTGGGGAGCCGGAACATCAGCGCCCACATCACCACGAGGGCGGCGATGACGTACCAGACGCTGCCCGCGAAGGCATGCGTCACGGCGGCGCCGTGGCTGCCCGCCGGGGCGTGGTTGAAGAACACCACCGACGCCGTCGCGATACCGAGTGCGGTGCCGAGCTGCATGGCGGTGTTGAACAGTCCCGCCGCGGACCCGGCGTCCTCGTGGCCGACCTGGCTGAGGGTGAGACCGGCGAGACCCGCGCCGACCATGCCGAACCCGGCGCCGACGAGGATCATCGGGGCGACAGCGGCCACGAACGGCGTCTCGGTCTGCTGGGCGGAGACCAGCAGCTGGTAGCCCGCCAGCGTGAGAGCGATCAACACGGCCCCGGCCTGCGGCACACGCCGCATGTGGCGTCCCGCCCACTTGGAGGCCGGCATGGCGCCGGCCATGCCGCCGACGGAGATGGCGACGGACGCCGGAGCGAACTGTCCCGGCGTGAGACCGAGGCCGGACTGCATGAACAGCACCCACGTCAGCAGGAAGGCACCGGAGACCAGCCCGAAGACCAGCTGGGCGGCGAGCCCGCCGGCGAACGCCTTGCTCTTGAAGAGCGACAGCGCCACGAGCGCCGAGCCGTCCTTGGCGGTCTTGGCGCGCTGCTGGGCCACGAACCCGGCCAGCACGACCACGCCCGCGGCGAGCATGAGGAAGCTCCAGGTGGGCCAGTGCCGCTCCCCGCCCACGGTGAGCGGGTAGGCGATCAGCAGCATCCCCGCGGCGGAGAGCAGCATGCCCAGCGGGTCCAGGCGCCGCGCCCGCTGCTCGCGGGACTCCGGGATGAACCGGAGGGCGAAGAGCACGGTGGCCACACCGATCGGCAGGTTGATCAGGAAGATCGCCCGCCAGCCCAGGCCGGCGATGTCGGCAGCGGTCAGGACCGCGCCCAGGACGGGGCCGAGCACGCCGCCGAGCGACATGATCATGCCGTACATGCCGAACGCCTTGGCCTGGGACTCGCCCTCGAAGGTGACCGCGATGGTGGCCATGACCTGCGGCACCATGACCGCCGCTCCGGCACCCTGCAAGGCCCGGGCGGCGACCAGGACGTCCGGACCGGTCGCGATCCCGCACAGCAGGGACGCCACGGTGAACAGGGCGGTACCGGCGATGAAGACCCGCTTGCGGCCGAAGAGGTCACCCAGGCGCCCGCCCGTGATCAGGGCGAGGGCGAAGGTGAGGGTGTAGGCGGCGGGGATCCACTGCACCGCGGCGCTGGAGGCACCGGTGTCCGCCTGGATGGCGGGCAATGCGGTGTGGACGATGGAACCGTCGAGCGCGTTCATCAGCTCGGCGATCAGCACCACGACCAGGGTGATCGTGGCGGCACGGCCGGCCCCGGTGGGACGGGGGCTGCCGGTGGTACGGGTGTCGGTCGACACGAGGGAATTCCTGTTCGCGTACAGAAGGAAGGGGGGACGGGGGCAGGCCCGGGCATGCCCCCGCTCGCCGTTCAGCGCGACAGGGGGGAAGCAGGGGGCGACGAAACGAACCCAGGCCATCGGGAAGCACCGCCGTCGAGGCAGGCATCAGCCGTCCGCCATGGCGGACAACCGGAAAAGCGCCTCTGAACGAGCGGCTGCTTACTTGGCCTGGGAGATACGTCATCACCTCGAAACACGGCGTCGGGCCCCGGAACGGGCACCGACGGAACTACATCCATAACAGGCTAAAAGGGCCTCGGGCGCCCATGCAAGGGAATATTTCCGCTCGAGCCGGAGGCGGCCGGTGGACCTCAGCCCTCGCTCGCGGGCCGCAGGCGACTGAGCAGGCGCTGACTGTGGTGGCCGTAGTGCGGGTCATTGAGAGCTGCCGGGATGAAATCGGTGGACACAAGGCGGCGGTCCAGGCGGACTTCGAGGCAACCGACGCACAGGATGTCGTCCTCGGCGGCGTCAGCGCATTGCCATACATGGTCGAGTACCGTGTACCACTCGTCGGGGCCGTCAAGGGGCGCGGTCGGCATTCCGCAATCGTCACAAGGGAACTCGTTCCTTGTCGGCCGGCGCCGGGCGCCAGGCACCGCAGCGCGGAAACGACTGAAGAGCCTGGGCCCCGGTTTCTCCCGCACGCTTACGAGAGGCGACGGTCCACCTTGCCCGCCTTGATGCAAGAGGTGCACACCTTCATGCGGAGGGGCGTTCCGTCCTTGACGGCCTTGACCGACTGAATGTTCGGGTTGAAGCGGCGGCTCGACCGTCCCCGGACGTGCCGGCTCTGGGCGCGGGACCCGGAGCGGGCCACGCGTTTCCCGAAACTGGGCTGCTTGCTGCATACATCACACCGGCTGGACATGATGTCTCCTTTTCGTTCGGATCGTGGAGGGCGACGGCTCGTTCGAAGAGCCGGGCCGGGTTCGGATTCTTTCAAGGCCACGATGCCGCCCGGACCGGTTTCCCGAAGCCGGAATTTCCCACCACCACCGCGCTGACCAGCGGTTATACAGGTCCTTAGCGGGATGTCGCAGGGGTCTCGCGAAGGTGAAACGCACGGTTTCTCGTGCGGATTGCACTCGGGGACGCGGTGGAGAAGGCCGGTCCGGTCAGATCCAGCCGCGGGCGGTGGCGGTGCGTATCGCCTCGATACGGTTGCGCGCCCCGACCTTGCGGTTGACGGCGGCCAGGTTGTTGCGGACCGTCCCGGGTGAGAGATGCAGGATCTCGGCAATCTCCGGGGGTGTGTGGCCATGTGCCGCCAGGCGGAGAAGTTCCCTGTCGCGTTCGCTGAGCGGGTTGTCGGGTGTGTGCAGGGCGTCGGTGACGAGCCGTGGGTCCAGGACACATTCACCCCGGGCGACCTTGCGGACGGAGTCGGTCAGTTCTTTGACCGATACGGCTTTGCTCAGGAATCCTTCGACTCCCAGCTCCAGGGCGGTTCGCAAGGTGCCGGGGCGTTCCAGGGCCGTCAGGATGACGACGCGGCATGGGGGCAGAGCGGCTTTGAGTCGTTCCGCGGCCGGGATCCCGTCCAGGCCGGGGAGTTGGGCGTCGAGCAGCGCCACGGTCGGGCGGGTGCGCAGGGCCTGCGGCGCGATCTCGTCGCCTCGTGGCACCTGCGCGACCACCTGCATGCCGGGTTCGGACGCGACCACGACGGACAGCGCTTCGCGCGTGAGGCGCAGGCCATCGGCGATCAACACTCGAATCATGGGGATCGGTTGTTCCTCGTTGACAAATGTGCCGGCAGGTGAGAGCAGCGGTCCGGACCGGTTGTCGCGGACCCCGACGTCCGGGCGGCCGTCCTGAGGCACCCGGGGCCCGGTCGTTGCGTCCGGGCCCCGGAGGGCCGGTTCTAATCCGTGGCGTGGCGCTTGGGCAGCAAGAGCATGAGGGCCCACATCGCCAGCAGGGCTGCGATCACGTACCAGAGGGTTCCGGTGAACGCGGCGGTGACGGTGGTGCCATGACTGCCGGCCGGGGAGTGGGCGAAGAACACCACGGAGGTCAATGCCGTGCCCAAAGCGATGCCGAGCTGGGTCGAGGTGTTGAACAGCCCGGACGCGGAGCCGGCGTGGTCGAGGCCCACCTGACGTAGCGTCATGTCGGCCAGTGCCGCTCCGATCATGCCGAGACCGAGGCCGACCAGCAGCATCGGCGCAACCGTCGACACCAGGGACAGGCCGGTGTTCTGTTCTGTGATCAGCCACGCGTAACCGCCCAGGGCGGCAGCGGCCAACAGTGCGCCGGCCTGAGGGGCGCGCCTGCCGTGCCGGCCGGCCAGACTCATCGCCAGCCACGCCCCGGCCATCTCACCCAGCGACGCCGCCGCGAAACCCGCCGCCGCCTGCCGGGGGGAGAGCCCGAGCCCGTCCTGCATGAACAGGGTCCACGCCAGGAAGAACACTCCGGACAGCAGACCGAAGACGAGCTGCGCGGACAGCCCTGCGGCGAACGCCCTGCGCTTGAACAACGCCAGGACGACGAGCGGGTCGCGGCCCCGTGCGGTTCTGGCCCGCTGCTGGACCACGAAGACCATCAGGGTCAGGAATCCCCCGGCCATCATGAGGAAGGTCCAGACGGGCCACTGGTGTGCCCCGCCGGCAGTGAGCGGGTAGGCGATCAGCAGCAGGCCCAAGCCGGCCAGGAGCATGCCCGCGAGGTCCGGGCGCCGGGTGGCGAGGTCACGGGATTCGGGCAGGTGCCGCAGGCCGAGGAGCACGGCCGCCAGGCCGATGGGCACATTGATCAGGAAGATCGGGCGCCATCCGAGGCCGAAGACGTCGGCGCTGGTGAGTACGCCGCCCAGGACCGGTCCGGCGACGCTGCCCAGCGACATGACGGTGCCGTAGAGGCTGAACGCCTTGGCACGGGAGCCTTCGTCGAAGGTCACGTGCAGCGTGGCCAGGGCCTGGGGAATCATGACCGCCGCGGCACCGCCCTGGACGAAGCGGGCGGCGATCAGCACGGCGGGTGTGCCGGCCAGGCCGCAGAGCAGCGACGCCGCGGTGAAGACGCCGGTCCCCAGGAGGAAGAGCCGCTTGCGGCCGTGGAGATCGCCGAGCCGGCCGCCAGTGATCAGCCCAATGGCGAAGGTCAGTGCGTAGGCGGCGTGAACCCACTGCACCGCGGTGCCCGAGGCACCGGTGTCGTGCTGAATGGCGGGGAGGGCCGTATAGACGACGGAGCCGTCGAGAGCGTTCATCAGCTCCGCGACCAGGACGACAACCAGCATGACGGTGCGACCACCGCCTGGCCGGCCGCCGGCGGGGGCGGAGCGGGAGAGGAGGGATTGGGTGTCAGCGGACACGACACAGTTCCTGTTCTGGCGGACAGAAAGGGGAAAGGGGCAGGCCAGGCATGCCCGTCCCGCTTACTGCGCGGCGACAGGAAAATCGGGTACGGCAACGCCCAGGCCGAAGGGCAGACCTCTGCTGAGAGGCGACCGCGCGCTGCTGCACAGAACAGGGGGTCAAGCCTCACGGCAAGCGGTTCTCAGGCCTGGGAGATAGGTCATCACCTCGTGACATATACGAACGGAGCGGACAGCTCCACGAGCGGCCCCAGGCTACGTTCCTGATCGCGAGGTCAGCAATCGGATTCCGCCCCGGAGGCTCCCGCCCGGGGCCGGATCATGGCCCCCCTGCACTCCATGGGAGGCCCTCGCCACGGGACCCCCACCAGGGAATTCCTCACCTCCGCAGCGGATTTCGGGGGCCTCGTACAGTCCCGAACCACGCTACGGCTACGGGGACGCCGCCCGGACGCAGCCGTGCTGTCTGCACGCCCACGTCGTGCAGACAGCACGAGCACTCCTCATCGCTTGACAACATGCCGGGCCACTGTGCGGGTCGGGGCCCCGCCAGAGCTCCCTCGCTCGCATCCCACCCGATCAGAACAGGCGCACAATCTCCCGCTACCTGGCGATCCCTCGGTACCCAAGCCGTCAATCCCGAGGCTCTGGACGACTTCTTCGCCCGCTTCGAGTTCCCGGCGCCGGATAAGCACGCCGTCGTCTACGCCGGCGACGTCGAGATCGCCCCCGGCTCGGCGACGGTGGTCGCCGACCATCCGGCCCTGCCCGGAGCGGTACCCGACCCGGGAACGATGTGACCCGCGTCACGACGAGCGGTCTCGACGTGTCCGCCCACCGCGCCGTCCCCCGGCGACAGGGGCAGCGGTGCACACCTCCCGTCGGCAGCAATCACAGGGGGCGCGGACGCCTCGGGGCAGAAAAGGCCCCGCCCACGGGGGCCGATATCTGTTCCCGCGACAAGAGAAAATTGGCGCGAGGCATGTCGAATATTCGTCGACCCCCGACCGGAGCATAATTATCGACCGTGCAAGGCCGGTCGCACCGTGCTACCTTCGAAGCAGTTGCAGGTGTGGTTGCCAGAAGGTTCATTTCCTACGGGGTAATCATCACGGCGACACGGAATTCACGCAGTGTGAATTCCCGACACCGTCTCCCGAGGAGAATGACATGGCCAGTGGCACCGTGAAGTGGTTCAACGCCGAAAAGGGCTTCGGCTTCATCGAGCAGGACGGCGGCGGCGCCGACGTCTTCGCCCACTACTCGAACATCAGCGCCCAGGGCTTCCGCGAGCTGCTGGAGGGCCAGAAGGTGACGTTCGACATCGCGCAGGGCCAGAAGGGCCCGACGGCCGAGAACATCGTTCTCGCCTGACACCGGCGCCGACGTACTCCGCAGCCGGGGCCCGCACCATTGGGGTGCGGGCCCCGGCTCGCCGTTTTTCAGGGCGCGCGGCGGAACGATCCGCCGCATATCCGACCGGTGACACGTTCCACCGGTCCGACCCGGCATTTCACATCCGGCTCGTCTCTCGAGATTCTCTGCGCGGATCGACTGCTGCGGGAATTCCTTGCCACGTGCCCGTCAAGGAAGGTTCCGCATGAAGCGTTCCCGCCCCACCCATACATTCGACCGACCCGGCGGTCCGCGCCGTTCCAAGGCCCCCGGAAATCGACCGGCCGTGCGAGGCGAGTTCGCGCCGCCGAAGACGGTCACACCCGCGCTGCCCGCCGTCGGGGCGTTCGCCGACCTCGCCATGCCCACAGGGCTGCTGGCCACGCTCGGCCACGAAGGCGTGACCGTACCGTTCCCGATCCAGGCGGCGACCCTGCCGAACTCCCTGGCCGGCCGTGACGTGCTCGGCCGGGGCCGCACCGGCTCGGGCAAGACTCTCGCCTTCGGCCTCGCCGTACTGGCCCGTACGGCGGGCCGGCGTGCCGAGCCGCGGCGGCCGCTCGCCCTCGTCCTCGTCCCCACCCGGGAACTCGCCCAGCAGGTCGCCGACGCGCTCGCCCCGTACGCCCGCTCCGTGGGCCTGCGGCTGACCACCGTCGTGGGCGGGATGTCCGTCGGACGGCAGGCCGGTGCGCTGCGCACCGGGGTCGAGGTGGTCGTCGCGACGCCCGGGCGGCTCAAGGACCTCATCGACCGGGGCGACTGCCGGCTGGACGACGTCGGCGTCACGGTCCTCGACGAAGCCGACCAGATGACCGACATGGGCTTCATGCCGCAGGTCACCGCCCTGCTCGACCAGGTGCGTCCCGACGGGCAGCGGATGCTCTTCTCGGCCACTCTGGACCGCAACGTCGACCTGCTGGTCCGCCGCTACCTGACGGACCCGGTGGTGCACTCCGTCGACCCGTCGGCGGGCGCGGTCACCACGATGGAGCACCACATCCTCCACGTGCACGACGCGGACAAGCACCGGACGACCACCGAGATCGCGGCGCGGGACGGCCGGGTGATCATGTTCCTCGACACCAAGCACGCGGTGGACCGGCTGACCCAGCACTTGCTGAGCAGCGGTGTCCGCGCCGCGGCCCTGCACGGCGGCAAGTCCCAGCCGCAGCGCACGCGGACCCTGGCCCAGTTCAAGAGCGGGCATGTGACGGTACTGGTGGCGACCAACGTCGCGGCGCGCGGGATCCACGTCGACGACCTCGATCTGGTCGTCAATGTGGATCCGCCCGGCGACCACAAGGACTACCTGCACCGCGGCGGCCGCACGGCCCGCGCCGGCGAGTCCGGCAGCGTCGTCACCCTGGTGACGCCCGGCCAGCGCCGCGAGATGAGCCGGCTGATGGTCTCGGCGGGCATCACCCCGCGGGTCGCCCAGGTGCGTTCGGGCGAGGCGGAGCTGAGCCGCATCACCGGCGCCCAGGCCCCTTCCGGTGTCCCGGTCGTCATCACCGCGCCGGACGTGGAACACCGCCGCGGGCCGTCCTCCTCGTCCCGGGCCCGCCGGGGGCGCCGGGGCCACGCCGGCCAGGGCCGGCCCGTCGGTGAAGCGGGGTCCCGCGGGTCACGGCGGCGGACCGGCTTCGGCTCGGCCGCGTAGCACGCTGTGATCACGAGCCCGCCCCTTTCCGCTTCCCACCAGGAGACGCGTATGACACCGTCGCGAACGCAGCGGCACGGAGTGGACCCCTCCCCCAAGGCCGCGGCCGACGACGGGGACGCGTCCGGACCGCGGGTCCGTGACGACATGACGGTCGAGGTGGCTCTGGCCCTCATGGCCGGCGCCCGCGTCGATCACCTCGTCCTCTGCGACGGGGACGACCAGAGCACCGGCCTGATCACCCTGGCCCGGCTCGCCGTGCTCCGCGGCAGCCTCACCTACACGGACCGGCTCCGGCTGCGGGACGTCCTCGCCGGACCGTTCGTCCCGCCCGGCGCCCGGACCGGAGCCGTCGGTGAGCACGGCCGCGCCCCGGACGTCCTCGCCCTCGCGCGCTGATCCCTCACCTCGCGAATCCGCCCGCCCCCCTCTTCCCTGTGAGGCATCATGCGCTGTGTCATCGCCCAATACCCGTTCGAACTGACCAGGAGCGGGGTGATGGCCTCGATGGAGGGCGTCGCGCCCGAGCTCGTCACGGACGAGTCCGTGACCATCGGCCGCCGCCGCTACCCGGTCAAGCAAGTGGGCCAGGTCGTCACCCGGCAGGACCGCCGCGACTTCACCAGCGGCGAAGTGGTACGGGCCATGGCCTGCCTCGGCTTCACCTGCCACGACCGCCCCGTGTCCGCCGCGCCGCCGAGTGTCCCCACCGCGCTGCGGACCGCGTCGGCGCTGCTCGGAGGCGGCGCCTCCCCGGCGGTGTGAAGACGGGCGGGCGACCGCCATCAGAGCCTTGTGAGGGCCTGCCGACACGCGTCGGCGGGCCCTCACCGCTTTTCGCGGCCCCGACGACCGGACCCGGCACCGTCGCCGCGGGCCACCGATTGCCTGTCACCCGCGCACGCCAAAATCTGTGTTTGTCAGAGTAGACATTGCCTCCCGGCGTGGTTACTCTTTTTCTCGTCGACACGGTCAAGAGAGACCCGGCAGACACGAACTGGCGGGTAGCAGTACGCGAAGTTCGCAGGTCGGTGCGGATCCGGAGCTCCGAAGCCAAGCCATCAGCAGAACGGCGACGGGGCTGGGAACCGCACCGGGCGGCCCGCAGGACGAGGGGCCGCCACCGGCATCACCGAAGCAGTAGCGCAGTACCCGTTTCACCCAGTGTTCGGTTCACAGCAAGGACGGAGGAGCAGACGCCATCAGGATCGCCCGGCCCGGGAAGTTCTCGGTCCGGGTACCGCAAGACCCCCGATTGGATGGTGGTCCCCGGTCAAGCAGCCGCGATCCCCGCACCTCTCCCTCCACGGGCCGGGTAGCGGAAACAGAAGGTCGGCAGAGCATTAGGGCCGACAGATGGTGTTGAATTTCCTTCGGGGCCCTGGTGCCGTACGGCACCAGGGCCCCTCGACGCGTTGCACTACGAGGTGACATGACAGCAGACACACCGCTCAGCGACCGCCTGGACGACGATGACTATCCCGCGTACACCATGGGCCGGGCCGCCGAGATGCTCGGCACGACCCCCGCATTCCTCCGGGCCATCGGTGAGGCTCGTCTGATCACTCCGCTGCGCTCGGAGGGCGGACACCGCCGGTACTCCCGCTACCAACTGCGGATCGCCGCCCGCGCCCGCGAACTCGTCGACCGGGGTACCCCGATCGAGGCAGCCTGCCGCATCGTCATCCTCGAGGACCAGCTTGAGGAAGCCCAGCGCATAAACGCCGAGTACCGCCGCGCCTCGAAGGAGGCATCCGGAGGTTCCGGCCCCGGTTCGGACTGACCGCGGGGGCGCGGGGACGCTCGCAGGCCGGAGCCCCCTGGCGGCTGCCGCCCGCCGTCGGCCGCGCCCCCGGCCTGTGGTATCCGAGCTCCCGGCCGGTGGCGTCCGTGCTCCCGCCGCCCTCACCGAGATCGCCCCCGGCTCCGCGACGGTGGTCGCCGACCACCCGGCGCTGCTAAGGCAGGACCCGGGCGGTCAGACCCGATGTTCGGCTCCAGCATGCCTACCGGGTGTTCCGCCGCACGCGGGGTTCGGTGACGGTTGTTTTCGACCGCCTGACCGACTCGTGCGGCCCGGCACGCGGTCCCGGTGGTCCGGCCACACCGGGGCTGCCACGCCCTGACGAAAGCGGCGCCCCTCCTCGTGGCCCCTCCTCGTGGCCCCCTGATCGCCCGGAAGTCCAGGAACACTCCCCTGCCCCTCCCCCTCGGCTGAGGACATCACGTGTTCTCGTGATTCGTGCGGTCGGCCCGTCCGACTACGTTCACAGCGAGCAGCGCACCCATCGCGAAGAGCGCCGGCGCGCCCGGGGTGGTGCCGCCGCCACAAGTGCTGGAAGACGGGACTCCAAGGAGGAGGCCACATGATGGACCGCAGGAGCTTCGTGGCGCTGGGCGGGCTCACCGCCGCGGGCGCCCTCGGTGCCGCCCCACTGATGCCGGTGGCGGCCGCCAAGCCCCACGGCTCCCCCCACAGCGAGCCGGACTGGAACGCACTGCGCCGCAGTGTGGAGGGCACGGTGTTGCTTCCGGACGACGAAGGCTACGAGTTGGCGCACGGCACCTACATCAAGCGGTACGACGCCATCCGGCCCGCTGCCGTGGTGCAGGCTTCCCGTACCGAAGACATCTCGGAGACGGTGCGGTTCGCGCAGCAGTACGGGGTGCGGGCCGTCGCACGATCCGGCGGGCACAGCTTCGGCGGCTACTCCACGGGCCCCGGCATCGTCGTGGACCTCTCCCCCATGAACCGGACGACGCTGGCGGACGGGCTCGTCCATACCCAGGCAGGCACCAAACTGGTCGACCTGCAGCAGACGTTGCTCGCACACGGTGTCACCATCAGCGGCGGCATGTGTCCCACGGTCGGCATATCCGGGCTCACCCTGGGCGGCGGCTTCGGCATGGCGGGACGGCGGCACGGCCTCACCTCCGACCGGCTGACCTCGGTCCGAGTGGTGCTGGCCGACGGACGGATCGTCACCTGCGACCGGAACCGGCACCCCGACCTGTTTTGGGCCTTGCGCGGCGGTGGCTGCGGCAGTTTCGGCTTCGTCAGCGACTTCACCTTCGAGCCGTTCCGAGCCGACGATCCCACCGTCTTCGAGCTCCATTGGCCCTGGTCCCGGGCGGCCGAGGTGCTGCCCGCCTGGCAGCACTGGGCACCCGATGCCCCCGATGACCTAAGCTCGGGCATGTTCGTACGAACTCCGGGCCCGGCGATCGAGCCGCAGCTCTACGCCTTCGGGCAGTGGGCCGGAATCCCGGCCGAACTGGACCGGCAACTCGACCGCTTCACCGCCCTGGTCGGCCATGAGCCGGTGAAGGTCGTCCGCCGGACCATGTCGTACTGGGCGGCGGTCATGCACTGGGCGGGCTGTTCGGAGTTCACCGGATCCCAGTGCCATGGCGAGGGCCAGACGCCGGACGGGAAGTTGCCCCGCTTCGAGTACGCGCTCACCAAATCCAGCTTCTTCGATGACGTGATGACTCCCAAGGCGGTGGAGACGCTCACGCGAGCGTTCACCGCACCGGGGTCGGGCGCCCAGCTTCGCGGGCTGGAGTTCCACGCCTTCGGCGGCGCGTACAACAGGCCGCAGCCGAACACGACCGCTTTCGTGCACCGCCGTCAACGGTTCCTGCTCCAGTATCTGGCTCAGGTGCCCGTAGACGCGCCCGAGGAACACAAGCAGGACGTGACCCGGTGGGCACAGCGACTGCACTCCTCGATGCTGCCCTGGGCCTCAGGCGAGTCCTACCAGAACTACACCGACCCCGACCTGCGGGACTGGCAGCGGGCCTACTACGGGCGCAACTACGGGCAACTGGCCCGCATCAAGCACCGTTACGACCCGGAGCGGTTCTTCGACTTCCCCCAGGCCATCGGCCGCTGAACCACGTGAGCGGGCCCCACTCCGACGGCTGTGGGGCCCGCTCACGCTGTCACGGGAAACGACCGCCCGGCGCATACATCGTCACGACCCGACCATGAGTGCCGTAGGGGAGCACATCCTGCTCATAGCCCGTCTCGTCGAAGGTGACCAACAGCCAGCCGTGCTGCCCGCGCCGCGGGTCGCGGAAGACTTGTGGGAAGGGCGTGCCGTACGGGTACGGAGCGTCGAGGGTCCCGCATGAGCGCATCGCCAGGTCCAGCCGTCGGTACGCCCGGTGTGCCCGGTCACTCACCAACAGCCGCGGCTGTCCGCCGAACCACTGCCAGCGGCAGCCCTCCGTCTGCTGCGGGCCGTCGGGTACCGGCAGCCGGGCCAGGCCGTCGGCGTAGTCGCCGCCCCTCGCCGCGGCGGCCAGGACCGGGTGGAAGTGCAATTCGGGCTGGTAGGCGGTCACATCGACATACGCCCACAGCCAACGGCCGTTGCTGCGCAGCAAGGCCGGGTCCCAGGCGCTGCGGGTGAAGGGGAACTCCAGCGGACGGCCGTCGAGCACGTGGACCCCGCGTATCAAGTCGGCGGAAGTCGTGGTGTGGTACAACCGCACTCCGGGGGAGGGCAGGTTGCCGCCGACAGTGACGACGATGAATCGGTTGCGGGCCGCGTCGTATATGACCTGCCCGCCGTGGTCGCCGAAGAGCAGCCCCCCGCGGGCGAAGAAGAGCTTGGCGACCTGCTCCAACCGCCCTGGACGAGCGGGGTCCATGGCCCATACGCCGGTGTGGGCCTCCTGCGAGAAGCCGGCACCCGCACATCCCGCGGTGAAGAAGACCCTCCCGTTCCGCACGTAGGGGCGGCCTTCGGCCTCTTGGACCAGGTGCAGGTCGCGGAGCCCGAGCTGGCCGAAGAGCCCGCCACGCACCCGCCGCAGTACGGCAGAGTCGCTGCGGCACGCGTACCGCAGGCGCCGCAGCAGGGCAGGCCGACGCAGATCGAGGAGGACGGCCACCGCACCCCCGTCGGTAAGCAGGGGTCGCCAGGGCAGTCCGGGTCCATCGGTGGCGGCGAAGGCGGCGACGGTGTGGCCGGTCACCGCGAAGGCGAGCCGGAAGGGTGGGCGCAACCGGTGCCCGGCGGTGGCGACCGTCGTGGTGCCGTCCGGGGTGACGACCTCCAGGGAGACGGTGCCCTGTGCGGTGCAGCGGGCCCGTACCGCCCGGTCACCGTCCGCCGTCTCCAGCCCCGCTGCGACCTCGGCGCCAGTCGGCAGGGCGGCCACGTCGACGAGGACGGAGGCGAACGGCGCGGCCGGCCCGGTGGCCGACGTCAACCGCCCGGGGGTGTGAGCGAGCGGCCCGGTGTCGTAGTCGATAAACCTCGATGGCAGCAGGTCGACAGGGCGGTAGGTACCGGTGACGGTGAAGTGCGGCTCGGCGGGCAGCTCGTCGCGCGGCGCGGACCGCCCGGCTGCCGCGGCCCGGGCGACGGACACGCCCGCCCCGGATGCCAACAGCGCGGCGGCGCCGGCGGAGGCGGCCAAAGAGCCGAGCGCCCGCCGCCGGCCGGGCCAGTGCTCATCGTTCATCGCCCGCTCCTTGGGCGTCGGCGTGGACGGGACGAGCAAGCGGAGGCACTGCGGGAAGTTCGGGGGCGTCGGTGATCGCCTGGCGGGTCAGCCGGAATTCCTCGGGGAACCGTTCCGGTACAGTCCTTGCCGCCGGTTCCGTGTTGCGCCAGCCGTACCAGCAGCAGGTGCACTGGTGCACCTGCCATGCGCCGCCCGGCGCGACTTTCACGGTCTCCACACTCTTCGACCGGCAGCGGGGGCAGATCATGGCGGTTCCTCCCTGTGCGTTTGATTTATTCCCTGGTTCCCGGGGTCTGTTGCGCGATCTTCGTGTGTCCCTTCCGTCCGGCTCCTCCGAGGTTCCGGCCGCGGTCCGCCACGATGAGGGTGGCCTGTTCCCGGGTTGCCCCCTCATCGGCGTGCCCGGTCCGTCATGCCGCGCAGCTTCTCCAGCCATACTCCGGTGCCAGGCAGGTCCTGCACGGGGGCGGTGTGCCGGCCGCGCCGGTCGGGGGCGGTGGGGGTGGTGGCGTCGAGCACGACCTTTCCGCTGATGCCTGCGGGATCGGAGGACGGGTCCAGCGGCAGAATAGGCATGACCGGCAACTGGATCAGGTCGTCAGCCGGGTTGAACTTGGTTGACAGCGCCCACATCACCTGCGGTAGGTCGAAGGGGTCCACTGTCTCGTCCACGACGATGACGACCTTGCAATACCCCAGCCCGTGTGGGGTGGTAGCGACCCGGAGTCCCACCGCGCGGGCGAATCCGCCGACTCGGGAACGGGTGGAAACGATGGCGACCAGGCCATGGGTGTACATCGCGTTGACGGCGACGACTTCGGGGAACTCCGCGCGGAGCTGCTGAAGCAGTGGTACACAGGTGGCGGGGCCCATGAGATGGTCGATCTCGGTCCACGGAAGACCGAGGTAGAGGTGTTCGAAGAGCGGGTCGGTCCGGTAGGAGATCCGGTCGATCCTGATGACCGGCATCCGACGCCCGCCCGAGTAGTGGCCGGTGAACTCCCCGAAGGGTCCCTCGATCTCGCGGACCCGGGACTTGATCACCCCTTCCATCAGCACCTCGCAGCCCCACGGCACGTCCAGATCGGTCAGCGGTGCCCGGGCGATCGGCGCCGGAGCTCCGCGCAGCGCACCGGCCAGCTCGTACTCGGACTCGTCGTAGGCCATCGGTGTGGCGGCGACTAGGGAGATGACCGGATCGTTGCCGAGCGCGACGGCGACCGGCAGGTCCTCGCCGCGCTCCTCGGCGCTGCGTAAATGCCGTGCGATGTCATGGATGGATCCCGGCTGGATGCCGAACCGGCGCCTTCCCTTGCACTGGAGGCGGTAGATCCCCACGTTCTGCTTGCCGAAGTGGCCGGGGTCCGCCGGATCGCGGGTGATCACGGCGGCCTTGTCCACGTAGAAGCCGCCGTCGTGGGCATTGAGCCGGAACAGAGGCAGCACCGAGTAGAGGTCGACGTCGTCGCCGTGCAGGGTGTGGGCGAGGAACGGCGGTGCCTCGCGGTACTCCGGTGGCACGGGAAAGGACTCCCAACGGCGGCTGAACTCCTCCACCTGCCGACGGACCGGTGTGGTGGGGGGCAGTTCGAGGGCCAGCGCGTGGTTGGCCCAAGAACCGTGCACATTGACCGCGACACGGCCGGTGGGGTATCCGGTCACCCGCTCGAAGCACAGAGCGGGTGCGTCGGGGCCCATGCGCGCTGCGGCGTTCGCGGCGACGGCCAGGTCGGCTTCCGGATCCACCGGCTCCGTGATGTGGACCAATTGGCCCTGTTCGTCGAGGGCGTCGAGGAACGCCCGAAGGTCGTCGTACGGCACGGTTCGCCGCCTTCCCGAAGTGACACCGCCCGCCAGGGCGCGACGGTGGGAAGAGGATGTGTGGGGCGGTACGAGGCCCGGCGCCGAGGCCGGTGCCCTCAGGGTGGCCGGCTTCAGGAGGTGGCCCTCAGGCGGGCGGCGCGCATGCCCTCCCAGCGGTGCGCGGATGTCTCGAGACCGAACTGGTCCAGCACCCGCGAGACCAAGTGGTCGACGATCTCGTCAAGAGTGCGGGGCCGGTTGTAGAAGGCGGGCGCCGGCGGCATGATGACGGCGCCCATGCGGCACAGGGAGAGCATGTTCTCCAAGTGCACCTCACTGAGCGGCGTCTCGCGGGGCACCAGCACCAGACGGCGTCGTTCCTTGAGGGTGACGTCGGCGACACGAGCCACCAGGCCCTCGGAGTAGCCGGTGCGGACGGCCGCGAGGGTCTTCATGCTGCATGGCGCGATCACCATGCCGTCGGTGGGGAACGAGCCGCTGGCCACCGTCGCGCCCAGGTCGTCCGAGGCGTGACAGACATCCGCCAGCGCGGCGACCTCGCCAGCCGACCACTCGGTCTCGAGGCCGATGGTGGTGCGTGCCCACCTGCTGAGCACCAGGTGTGTCTCCGCCTCCGGCACCGCCGCGAGCGCCTGCAGCAGCCGGATTCCGTAGATGGCGCCGGTGGCTCCGGTGAGCCCCACTACTATGCGCTTACGCGCGGGCGCTCCCCCTCCCGGCTCAGTCCGCATGCCGGGCTCCGGCCGGGAGCTCGACCGCCGGGCCACCGGGGCGGTGGGCCCGGAACCCGGACAGCAGGGCGGCAGTCGTGGTGACCTCGGCGCACCGCTCCCGGGCGTAGTCGAGGGCCAGTGCGTGGTACTCGGCGGTGAAGTCGGCCATCGCGTCGGCCACCAGGAACGGCTGGATGTCGTGCGAGAAGGCGTCCACGGCGGTGACGAGACAACCGATGTGCGCATAGACCCCGCAGACCACCAACTGGTCACGCCGCATGCGCGTGAGTCTTTCCAGCAGGTCGGTGCGGACGAAGGAACTGTAGCGCCACTTGGTCAGCACTGGCTCGTCCTCCCGCGGCGCGACCGTGGGATCGATCTCCTGGTGCCCGGGGTCGGCGGACATGCCGGTTCCCCAGATCCGGTGCAGCAAGCCCCGCTGTTCACGGGTCATGGCGCCCGGCTGAGCGGTGTAGAGCACGGGGACCCCCGCCTCGCGAGCCGCCGCGAGGAGGAGCGCCGTGTGCCGTGTCAGCTCACGGCGAGGTGAGGCGTCGGCGGCGAAGCAGCCGAGGAAGTAGCGCTGCATGTCGTGGACCAGCAACGCGGCGCGGTCGGGGGAGAACCGCCACAAGGCGGGTCCGGCGGGCCCACGTACGCCGCGAGGCATCGGGTAGGTGACGTCTGCGGGTATCCGCACCGTGCACTCTCCTTGGGTCGGTGATCGTCAGCGGCCGAGGGCAGCGCCGCCGTCCACGTACAGGTCGTGCATGGTGATGTGCGACGCCGCCGGGGACAGCAGGAAGGCCACGGCCTCGGCGACGTCCTCAGGCTCGGCGATCCGGCCCAGCGGGATGCCCACCCGGTAGGCGGCCGGATCGCCGTGCAGGGTGGCCCGTTCGCCCTGCTCGTCGTGCCACAGTCCGTGCAGCATGGCGGTGTGCGTCGACCCGGGCGCGACGACGTTGCAGCGCACCCCGTCCCGGGCGAGTTCCAGGCCCAGCGTCTTGGTGAATGCGGTCGCCGCCGCCTTCGAGGCGCCGTATGCGGCCATGTGGGAACGGGGCACGCCGGCGGCGTTGGAGGAGACGGTGACGATGGCGCCCTCTCGCCGCCGCGCCATCTGCCGCCCCACGGCCCGTAGGACGTGGAAGACACCCTGAGCGTTCACGGCGAAGGTCGCCGTCCAGTCCTCGTCGGTCAGCGCGAGGGCCGGGGCCTCGCGCAGGATCCCGGCCACACTGGCCAGCACGCCGATGGGTCCCAGTTCGTTCTCGACACGGGCCACAGTGGCGTTCACGGCGGTGCTCTCGGAGACGTCGAGCGGGTAGGCCCGGGCGGTGCCGCCCGCCTCCACCACCCCCTTGACCACCGCGGAGAGCGGCTCGACTGCCACGTCCGCGGCCGCGACAGGCAACCCTTGCGCGGCGAGCCTCCGCACGACCGCGGCGCCGATTCCGCCGGCGGCTCCGGTGACGAGCGCGACCGTACCGGGCGGCGGGCCGGCGGCGGGTTCGTGCACGGGATGAGGGGTGGTGCCGGCTGTGCCGGTCATATCGGTGCTGCTCATCGAATTGCCCTCCAGTGGGCGTGGCCACTGCTTCACGCCCAGGTATTCAGAAAGCGCCGGGCCTGTTCCGGGTTGAGCCGCGGGTCGCACAGGGTGGTGTAGCGTCGAGCGAGGGCATCCGGGGAACCGACCGGGCCCCCCACGCACTCGCTGACGTCGTCTGCCGCCGTTTCCAGATGGACACCGCCCGCATGCTGCCCCTGCTGCTCCAGCACGGCCCGGAACGCCGCGGCCTCCGCGATGAGATCGGGCAGGTACCGCGTCTTGCGCCCGCCGACCGCGCGCACGGTGTTGCCATGCATCGGGTCACACAGCCACACCACCGGGTGTCCCGCCCTGCGGACCGCGGCGACCAGGGGCGGCAGCGCTTCCGCGACGACGGCACGCCCCATGCGCACGATCAGCGTGAGCCGGCCCGGTGTCCGGCCCGGGTCCAGGAGCCGACTCAGCAGTAGTACCTCGTCCGGGGTGGCGGTGGGTCCGATCTTGCAGGCGACGGGGTTGGCGACCGAGGCGAGCAGCGTCACGTGCCGGGAGCCGGGCTGCCGGGTGCGCTCCCCCACCCACGGCAGATGGGTCGAGGTCAGCAGCGGGCCGACGGCCTCCGGCCCGCCGCGTACGAGCGGGAGCTCGTAGTCCAGTACCAGCGCCTCGTGGCTCGCCCACGGGCCCGTGTCCCGATCGCCCCGGCGTTTCCGGACGGCATCCAGCACGGTGCCGGCGGCCTCGTAGGCCCGGAGCATGCGCCAAGGGTCGGGGCGTCGCGCCTCGGCCGTGGGCTCAGCGGAGTTGACCATGTGCCCGCGAAACACGGGAAGTTCCCGGCCTCCGACGCGCTCGGTAGGCTGCGAACGCGGCTTGGCGAACTGGCCGGCGAGCCTGCCGATCCGCACGACGCGCCTGCCCGAGCTGCGTTCGAGATGGTCCCCGAGGGCGTCGAGCACGGTGACGCGGGCCGCGGCCTGCTCGGGCCCGCACTCCTCCAGGTTCTCGGCGCAGTCGCCGGCTTGCAGGACGAGGGCGTCGCCGCGGGCGACCGCGGCCAGTTCGTCGCGCAACCGCCCCACCTCATCGACGGACACCAGCGGGGGTGCTGTCGAAAGCCGCCCCGACACCTCACCGAGCGCGGGATGGCCGGCCCAGGGTGGCTCCTGGTGATGCCGGCCGGCCGGCACCGGCCATGGGGCGACAGTGAGGCGCTCGTAGGCGGTAGGCCGTCCCGTCGTGCCGGTCATGCGCCCTTCCTTCCGTGGCTCCGGATCGCCGGGACGGTGACCGGGCGGCTCGTCAGGGCAGTGCGGGCCAGGTCCGCCAGCAGGTCGACACCATCCCGGCTGAGGATCGACTCCGGGTGGAACTGGGCCGAGGTGAAGCCGGGCCCGCGTAACGCGTGGACCTCGCCGTCCCTGGTATCTCGATAGACCAGCACCTCGCCGACCACTCCCGGGCAGCGCAGGCGTGAAGAGGAGGCATAAGCCGCGTAGGAGTTGTAGAAGCCGACGTGTGTGCGGCGCCCGAACAAGCCGATCTCCCGCTGGATACCCTGATGCGGGACGGAGCGGGCCCGCAGTGCCAACCCGAGCTCTCCCGCCAGGATCTGGTGCCCCAGGCACACTGCGACGAACGCCGCGCGTGAGGCGAGCAGTCGTGCGACGGTGGCGCGCACCGTGCGAATACGCGGATCGGTGCGGTCCCGCGGATCACCCGGGCCCGGCCCGACGACGATCAGATCACCGGACGGCCCGTCGGGGCCCGCCCCGGCGAGGTGATGCTCGGCCCGATAGTAGGGCAGCACGGTAGTGTGCGCGCCCAAGGCGCGTAGCTGGATGGCGAGCATGCCGGTAAAGGTGTCCTCGGCGTCCACCACCACAGCGGTCGTTCCGCGCAACGGCGGGCCACCAGGCGGCAATACCGGCCCGGACGGGTTCGCCAGCCAGAAGCGGGCCAGCGAAGCGTTGCGACGTGCCAACGCCGTGCGCACTCGGGGATGGGCGCCGAGCGCCTCAGGGCCCTCGACAGCCGCCGAAGACTCCGTCGCGGGGCCGGTGGGCTGCGGCTCCCCCGCGAGCCGCAGCCCTGCGGCGTCAAGCAACCCGGCGGCCTTCGCTCGGGTCTCGGCAGCCTCTGAGACCGGATCGGAATGCCGTACCAAGGTGGCCCCCACGCTCAGCCGCAGCGTACCGACCGGGTCGATATGGGCGGTGCGGATGAGGATCGCCGAGTCAAGGGCGGGGCGGCCCTGGCGGTCGGTGTCGATAAGCGCGGCTACGCCGCCGTAATAGGCACGGCTTCCGCGCTCGTGCCGGGCGATGACCCGGCAGGCGTTCTCCAGCGGGCTGCCGGTCACGGTGGGAGCGAACATGGTTGCCCGCAGGATGTCCACCGGATCGCGGTCGCTGGCTCCCTCCAGCAGGTACTCGGTGTGCGATAGGCGCGTCATCGTCTTCAGGTAGGGCCCGCGCAACCGGGCACCGTCCGGACAGACTGCGGCCATCATCTTGAGTTCCTCGTCGACGACCATGGACAACTCCTCGGTCTCCTTGCGGTCGGTGAGAAAGGAGACGAGACCGCCCGGTTCGGCACCCGTGGAGGGGTGCCGGTACGTACCGCTGATGGGGTTCATCACCGCCCGGCCGGCGCTCAGGCACACATGCCGCTCCGGGGTGGCGCCCACGAAGGTCCGTTTGCCCGTGTGGACCACGAACGTCCAGTAAGCACCGGGTTGGCGTAGCAGGCGGCCGAACATGGCCAGCGCGTGCAGATGCGGTCTGCCCGTCAATCGGGCGCTCAGAGTACGGGCCAGAACGAAGTTGGCGCCGGCACCCGCAGCGATCTCCTCGTCGATCACCCGGCGTACGTGCGCCGCGTAGGCGGTGTCATCCAGGTCGAAGGCGGCCTCAGCCCCGCCGAGCGGAAACTCGTCCGTCCGTGCCAGCACGTCCGCCACCGGTATATCCGCCCGGTCCTCGACGGACATGGCCAGGAGGGGCTCCTTGCCGTCGCGGCAGGCGAAGCCGCGCTCGGTGATCTGCCGGAACGGCAGCAGTGCGAGTACGGCACCGGGCGGGTGGCGGCGGGCTCTGCAATGGGCAGGTTCACCCGGTTCAGGAGCTTCTCCCGACTCCTGTGGTTCTTGGAGCTCGCCAAGTTTCCGGAGTTCCCGTACGGGACCGGTGAGGAGTTCCACGACGTCCCGGCCATGTGCGGCGGGCCGCCACAGCAGGGCGAAGGGCCCCGGGTCGGGGTGAAGCAGGTGCTCCACCGCGGATGCCGGGGCGGAGCGCCGCGTCGCCAGTGCGGACTCGGCGGATGTCGTCGGTTGTTCCACCATCGTTTCCTCCAGCGGACGGAAGCCCCCTGGGTGTCCCGCGGCCGGTGCAACCGTGGGCAGGGGACCGAGTGCGGCGCACTGCGGGGGCGCCGCCGCACAACCACTGTGCCCTGGGTGCTCCAGGGCCACATCACGTGTTCTCGGGATCACGCGGATTGTGGTGTTCCAATACCGCTCGCGTCAGTTCGACCCGGTTGTTGACCGCGAACTTGGCAAAGCACTGGCGCAGGTGGCTGTCGACGGTGTGAGGAGAAAGAAATAATCGCTTGGCGACCTCACGGTTGGTGAGGCCCTGGGCCACGAGCTCACCCACACGGCGTTCCGACTCCGTCAACGACTCCCAACCGGGCACTGGGCTCTGACGAGTGTCCGTGGGCTGTACGGCCCGCTCGCTCAGGCGTCCGCGGACCCGGCGGGCGAAGAGGCCGGCCCCTGCCTTCTCGTACAAGCACAGCGCCTGCCGCAGCCGGATCGTAGCCTGCTCGCTCTCGCCGCCGGCCCACAGCAGCACGCCGCTGTCCTCCAGCGCGGAGGCAAGCGCCAACGGGCGGGCAGCCAGCCGCTCCTCCCGGTGCGCCGTCTCCGCCAAGCGCGGATCGTCCCGCAGAACGGCCTCGGCATGCATGGCGGCGCCCTGGAGGGTCGGCACGCGCGGGTGCCGACGTGCCAGGTGTCGCATCACGGCCACCACCGTGGCGGCCTGTTCCCGTGCGCCGGCGCAGCGGGCGAGACGCACCAGAGTCGCAGCGGCCTCCGGCTCACGGGTCAGCAGCCTGGGCCTCGCCGTCAGCGAGCCGTAGAGCGGGCGCAGCGTCCGGAATGCCACCTGAAGGTGACCCTCCGCCTCCTGAAGCAGCCCACGCCGCCACAGCAGGTCCTCCGGGGCCGAGTCCAGTGAGTCGAGCGGCCCCAGAGCGGCGCAGCGCAGGTGGTAGCGGGCGGTGGACACATGGCCCCGCAGTAGGGCGAGGTGGGCCAGCAGGGCGAGGACGGCGGAGCCGACCGGGCTGCGCGGCTCAGAGCAGGCCGCCGCGTCCTCGGCGGCCCGCTCGGCGTCGCGGAGGCGTCCGGAGGCAAGCAGCAGTTGGGCCCGCTGGTACTGCCACATCGGCTGCAGCCAGATGTCGCCGTTGCGCGCGGCTTGCTGCTCTCCGAGGCGCAACATTGTCTCTGCTTCGGCGAGTTCGTCATAAGCGACCAGCGCGGGAGCCATCAGCAGGTGGGGATAATGCTGGGCGGTCTCCCGGCCGCCGAGGTGGGCCAAGTGCATGGCTTCGCAGGCCTGTCCGACCGCTTGGTCGAGATCGCCGGCGGCGAGAGCGCAGCGGCTCAGTGTCATGTCGGCGATCAGCCGACTGAGAAGGTCGCCGCTCTCCTCGCCCGCACACAACGCCCGGCGCGCGGTCTTCTCCGCCGCCTCCGGCTCCAGTTCGCATAGGTGGGCAATGCCGCGGACGGCCAGTAACCGGGCCCGCTGGGCGGGTGGGAGTGCTGCCTCGTCGAGCAGGCCGACAGCCCGGCCGGACAGTCCGTCGTTCCCGCCGGTATGGAGCCAGGTGGAGGCGACGGTCAGCAACGTCTGTACCTTGAGGGCCTGCCCGGAACACCGCGTCGTGTCTCCGCTCTCCCCTTCGCCCTCGCTGCCGCTCTCCTGCAGCACTCTGGTCACCAGGGCGCGGGCCTCCTCATGGTGGCCCACGGCGGACAGCAACCGGACCGAGTCCGTGACCTGCTGCGGCGCGTGGCCGATCCGCTCGATGAACGCGACCAGCCTGCCGACCGCGTCCTCGCCCGGCCTGCTGCCGAGCGCGATGTGCCGGGCCACCTCCGCCGCGGACGCGCCGTCACGCTGCAGGAAGAGCGCGGTCTCCCGGTGCAGGGCGGTGCGGGTGGCCTCAGTGAGGTACGCGTAGGCCGCGTCGCGGACCAGCGGGCAGCAGAAGTCGAGGCCCCGCTCCCGCTCGACGAGCACTCCGTCGGCCAATGCCTCGTGCGCGGCGGCCGTGGCCTGGACCAGTGGTCTGCCCAGCAGGGCGCTTGCCTCGTGCAGCCCGCAGGGACGGTCGAAGACAGCCAGCACGGTCACCAGTTGCCGGGCGTCCTCGGACAGCTCGTTGATCCTCAGGGCCACGGCGTCCACCAGACGTCGGGGCAGCTCATGGCTGCGTAATCCTGCCCGCTGGGAGCGGACGCGTACCAGTCCCTCCTCCGCCAAAGCCTCCAGCAGCAACCGCACCAGCCAGGGGGCACCCGCGGTGCGGTGGACGAGCTCGGCCAGCCGGGGCTCCATCGCAGCACCGAACACCGAGGCGCCCATCTCCTCCAAGGCCGCTCTGCCGAGCGGCTTCAGGGGCAGTCGGGTGGCGTACCGGGCCGCGATCTCCTCGAGAACCATGCCGGCGGGGTCCATTCCGCCCCGCGTCCTGCAAGCGAGCAGCCACAGCACGGGCCGGTCGCCGGTACGGCGAATCAAAGAGGCCAGCAGCAGGGACGCAGCCTCGGACAACCGTTCAACCCCGTCCAGTATGACGACGAACGGCTCTTCACCCAATCCGAGTTCGACGATGCCGGCGTGAGGGTCCTGTCGCGTGAGGACGTCCTCGCCCGATTCGACCCGCAGCCCGAGCCGGGCCGCCTCGCACCGGGCGACGTCCAGCAGGTGGCTCTTGCCGGCACCTTTTGGGCCCTCGATCACCACACAGCCGCCGGTACCGGCTTGCAACTTTCCCAGAACGCCGCGCAGTGCGGCTCGCTCCTTCTCTCGGCCTACCGTGAGGGCCGCCTCATGCGGCGCTGTCAGTCCGGTTAAGGACACGTCCCATCTCCCTCGGAATGGCGACGGTGCCGACCTCAGTACGCGGGGACATACGGCTCCCGGAGGCCGCGCACGGGCGGGCTGCGAGCACCGAGTCCGCCGCGTACCTCCTCGTCGGGAGCTTCGAGGGTCACCCGTTGTGGACCGCGCAGCAGGACCGGGGGCTCCTGATGCACTCCGAGTCGGCACAGTCGTAGACGGATCAATCGGCTGATTCCCATGTCGCTGTCGGCCGACGACAGCACGGCAGCGGCGTCCGCTGATCCACCCCCCGTGGACTTCCGCTCTCACTCAAGCGCTCATGCGTTTCTCCATAATGCGCGAGCGTCGCACAGAGCAATGCTTACAGGAACTTCGAGACAGAAGACAGTACTCCCGTTCGACGGCGTGCGCGCCAAGCGCAGGCCGGCGAGCACACATATCCCGTGTTCGCGTGAGGTGGGAAGGGGCCCTGCCATACCAGGCTGACCCAGACCGATCCAGTCGACCAACAGACTCCGTCCACCGCCGGCGCACTCGGCACCGGCTCCCTGGAGGAGGCAGCCGGTGCACCGACGCACCCTGCTCACCAAGACGGCGACTGTCGCCGCGCGCTCTCCCCCACCGCGGGGGCCACACCACTGAAGCACCGCGTGCCGAGACTGCGTGAATGCCCCGCCCCATGAGGTGACGGACGCCAGGGAGGGCCGCTTCGCCGGCCCGCCCGGCTCACACCCGGTGGCCTGTGGCCGCACTGCGCCGGCTCGCATTCCCGGAACGGCACTTCCACCGCACTCCGACAGGAAGGAAGACCATGTCCGACACACAGCAGGAGCGCTACCTGGTGACGGGTGCCACCGGCGCTCAGGGCGGTGCCGTGCTCAAACTTCTGTCCGAACGGGGCCGTGAGGTGGTGGGCCTCGCACGGCACACCGCGACGCCCCACGACGGTGCGATCGTGCGCACGGTGGACCTGGCCGATCGCGAGGGGTTGTGCCGCGCCTTCGAGGGCGTCACCCGGGTGGCTGCCGGGCTCCCGCTGGTCTACGACATGGAAATGGCCTCCGCGTACGCGGCCAACCTGGTCCACGCCGCGGAGCGCGCGGGAGTGCGCAGGCTGGTGTTGAACACCAATCTGCCGGTTCCATCGAAGCCGACCGGTTACCCGGCATTCGAGACCCGGCGCATCGCCGAGGAGACGCTGCGGTCGAGCGGGCTACCGATCACGGTGCTGCGCCCGCCGCTCTACCTGGACAACCTCTTCGGCCCCGGGCATGCCCCGGCGCTGGTCAACGACGGTGTGCTGGCCTTCCCCCTACCCAACTCGCTGCCGGTGAGCTGGATGTCGCTGGACGACATGGCGGCAGCCACGGTGGCGGCCCTGGATGGGGCCGACGAACTGGTCGGTTCCGCGCTGCCCGTCGGCGGCCCGGAAGCCGTCACAGGTCCACGGCTCGCGGAGCTCTTCGCCCGGGAACTGGGCCGCGAGGTGACCTTCCACGCCATGGCGCCCGGCGACTTCGAGGCGGCCGTCGGCGCCATCATGGGCCCCGAGCTGGGTGCGGGCATCGCGGGTGGCTACCACTGGGCGTGGGCCTCGGCCGGGGAGGACGCGTTCACCGCGGATCCGGTCGCCGTCGAGAAGCATCTGGGCATTCGGCTGACCCCGCTGCGCCGATGGATAGCCGCGCAGCCGTGGAGTCGGTGGGCCCGGCCGGCGGACTGACCTCCCGACATTCCGCCACTGTCGATCCGCGCCTCGCGGCAGTGTCGCACCGGCGCGCCGGTGGCACGCCGCGTCGTGGCCGTGGCTCACTTCACCCGCGCCAAAGAGAGGAAATGCAGTGGAATTGAGGACGCTTGGGCGCACCGGGATGCAGGTCAGCCCGCTGTGTCTGGGCACGATGATGTTCGGCATCTGGGGCAACCCCGACGTTGAAGAGTCCGTGCGGATCATCGAGACGGCGCTGGATGCAGGTATCAATTTCGTGGACACGGCCGACGTCTACTCCTGGGGTGGCTCGGAGGAGATCGTCGGCAAGGCTCTGGCTCACAGGCGGGACGAGGTGGTGCTGGCCACCAAGTTCCACTTCCCGATGGGAGATGGCCCGCACCGGTCCGGCAACTCCCGGCGCTGGATCATCCGCGCCGTGGAGGAGAGCCTGCGCCGGCTGGGCACCGACCGCATCGACCTCTATCAGGTACACCGGCCGGATCCCGAGACGGACATCGAGGAGACTCTCTCCGCGCTGACCTCCCTGGTCACAGAGGGAAAGGTGTGCGCTGTCGGCACCACCACGTTCCCCGCCGAGGAGATCGTCGAGGCCCAGTGGGTCGCCGAGCGGCGCGGCCTCGTCCGGTTCCGCACAGAACAGGCGCCCTACTCGTTGCTCAACCGGGCAGCCGAGGCGGCCACGTTCCCCACCTGTGAGCGGCACGGGCTGGGCGTCACGACTTGGAGTCCGCTGAGCGAGGGTTGGCTGACCGGCAAGTACCAAGGCGAGATCGACCTGAGCCGGGGCCGTCAGGCGGCGCACCGGGCCAACTTCGATCTCGGCCTGACCGGCAACCGGCTCAAGCAACACACCGTGGCCGAACTGTCAAAGCTGGCATCGGAGGCCGGGCTGACGCTGATGGAGATGGCGCTCGGCTTCGTCCGCAACCACCCAGCAGTCACGTCGGTGCTGATCGGGCCGCGTACCCGGGAGCAGTTGAAAGGCCTGCTCGCGGCGGCCGGCACCGTGCTGGACGCCGATCTTCTCGACCGTATCGACGCCTGTGTGCCGCCTGGCAGCGTGCTCAACCCCGCCGACGCGCACTACACACCGGAGGCCCTGGCTGACCCGGCGCGGCGGCGCAGAGCCGGCGTCGGGAGCCCCGTACCCCGTCCGTGGGAGCGTCGCGGCCCCTCAGCCCCGCCGCGCCGGTGACTCGGGGCCCCCGCAGCGGCCCCACCAGACACAGGAGAGGACATCGCACATGGGCACACTGCTCTACATCAGCGAGCAAGTACGGACCGCGGTCGCCGAGGGGCGTCCGGTGGTCGCGTTGGAATCGTCGCTCATCGCCCACGGCCCCGGCTATCCGGACTGCGTAGAGATCGCGCTGTCGCTGGAGAAGGCAGTGCGGGACGCGGGCGCCGTGCCGGCGACGCTGGGCATCGCCGACGGGAAGTTCGTCGTCGGCATGGACGAGGAGATGATCGACAGGTTCGGCCGGTCCAAGGGCATCCCGAAAGTCAGCGCACGCGACATCGGCCCCGTCATGGCGGGCGGCGGCCTTGGAGCCACCACCGTGGCCTCCACCATCGTGGGCGCCGAACACGCCGGGATACCGGTCTTCTCCACGGCCGGCATCGGCGGTGTGCACCGCCGGGCGCAGGAGACGTTCGACATCTCCGCCGACCTCCAGCAGTTCACCCGCAGCCGGATGACCGTCGTGTGCGCCGGCGCCAAGTCGATACTCGACCTGCGGCTGACGGCCGAGGTGCTGGAGACGGCCGGCGTACCGGTACTCGGCTACCGAACCGACAGACTGCCCGCCTTCTACGTCCGCGAGTCCGACGTCCCGGTGCCCAAGGTCGACGACCTGACGGAGGCGGCGCGCGCGGTGCTGTTGCACTGGGAGATCAACAAGGGCGGCTCCGTCCTGCTGACGGCACCCATCGACGAGCAGGACGCGCTGGACGGTGAGGAGATCGAGCGGGCCATCCAGGGGGCGCTGGAGGAGGCCGATGCAGCGGGCGTGACCGGCAACGCGATCAGTCCCTTCCTGATGCGGGCCGTCGGGCAGGCGACCGCCGGCCGGGCCGGCGCCGCGACCCGCTCGGTGCTCGTCAGCAACGCGCGGCTCGCCGGTGAGTTCGCCGTCGCCCTCTCCGCCGAGCGGCAGGGGAAGTGAGATGGCCACCCCGATCGGCCCCGTGTGGCGGGGCGTGATATTCGACCTGGACGGCACCTTGGCCGACACCGCCCCGGCCATCACTGCGGTCACCGCGCAGATCCTGAGCGCCATGGGGCGTACGCCCGTCGAACAGGAGATCCGCGCGACGGTCGGCAGGCCACTGGACCAGAATTTCGCTCAGCTGCTCGGTGTGGAGGCCGGCCATCAGGACGTCGGGCAGGCCATGTCCCGGTACCGCGAGCTGTTCGGTGCGCACGTGCGCGCACAGGGCAGCCGCCTGCTCTTCCCTGGCGTCGCCTCCGGCCTGCCACGCCTGCGGGAGGTCGGCCGGAAGCTGGGCATCGCCACCTCCAAGGTGCATGCGGCGGCCGTCAAGACCGTGGAACTGACCGGCATCCGCGACCAGTTCGAGGCAATCGCGGGGCATGACAGCGTGCCGCGCGGCAAGCCCTGCCCGGACATGGCCCTGAAAATCGCCGAAGAGCTCGGGTTGCAGCCCGAGGAGTGCGTCGTAGTGGGTGACGCGAGCGGTGACATCGAGATGGGCATCGCGGCCGGAATGTCCACCATCGGCGTCGGCTACGGCGTCGCCACAGCGGCCGAACTTACCGCGGTCGGCGCAGATACCGTGGTCGACTCATTCGACGCGGTCGTCGCGGCAGTGCTGGCCGGTGTGCCCACCAAAGCGTGACAGGTCGTCCGGGCGCCGGGGCCGCGTGCCCCGGCGCCCGGACGTGTCGGCTCCCGCCCACCCACCCAGGCACTACAGCGAAGGAGTACGCGATGACACAGGCCGACGCCGCCGCCCGGGCGCAACTCGTCCGGCTCACGTACGGCTACATGACCTCGCAGATGATCCGTACGGCGGTGGAGCTGCGGATTCCCGAGCTGTTGCGGGACGGGCCGCGGGACAGCGTCGAACTGGCGTCGCTGTCCGGCACCCACCCGCCCTCGCTGCACCGGCTGCTTCGCGCCCTGGTGGCCTTCGGTGTGCTGACGGAACCGCGGCCCGCAACGTTCGCCACGGCGCCCATGGGGACGCTGCTGGACCACTCCGCACCCGGCCGGCTCACCGACATCGCCGGGTTGTTCTGCGGCTCGGAGTTCTGGCAGTCCTGGTCCCGGCTGACCCACAGCATCACCACGGGCGAAGCGGCCTTCGACACCTTGCACGGCACCGACTTCTACTCGTACATCGCGGACAATCCGCGATTCGCCCATGCCTTCCGTTCCGCCATGGCCGCCAACGCCGCCTTCGAAGCACCGTTCATCGCGGACGGCTACGACTTCTCCCCGTACCGCACCCTCGTGGACGTCGGCGGAGGGGACGGCACGCTGCTGGCCGCACTCCTGGAGCGCCACCCGGGCGTGCGCGGCATCGTGCTGGAGACCCCGGCGATGGCCGAGCGGGCGCGGGAGCGGCTGGCGGAGGTGGGGCTCGCCGGGCGGACCGAGGTGGTGGCGGGGGACTTTTTCGACAAGGTGCCCGAGGACGGTGACGGCTACCTCCTCAAGAGCGTCCTGCACAACTGGAACGACGCACGGGCCGTCGACCTGTTGCGAACCTGCCGGGCCTCGATGGACGCCTCCGACAGCTTGCTGATCATCGAGCCGGTGTTGCCGTCGGCGGCAAGCGAGTCGGTGTGCGTCGAGACGGCGTTCAGCGATCTCAACATGCTGGTGCTGACAGCGGGCGGCTTCGAGCGAACGGAGGCACAACTGCGGCACGTCTTGGGCACGGCCGGCTTCGAGGCGGCCGAAATCTCCCCGGTCATCGAGGCGACGGACTTTCGCGTCGTCCGGGGACGGCCGGTGCCTCGATGACGACGGCGCCGGTACCGTCCAGGACGTCGAGCAGCGCCGCCGAGAACGTGTCGGGGCGCTGCCGGGGCCTGGTCGTCCACAAGTACGGCGGCAGCTCGCTGGCCGCACCTGCGCAGGTGCGGCGTGCGGCCCAGCGGATCTCCGCGGCAATGAAGCGAGGTGTGCGGGTGGTGGTCGTAGTCTCCGCACAAGGTGGCACCACAGATGGGCTCCTGGCCGCGATGAACCACTTGACAGAGCACCGGTCCCCGGGTGACGCGGTGCTGCGGGAGATCGACCAGTTGCTGGCCACGGGTGAGATCGCCTCGGCCGCCCTGATGGCCGCAGCCCTGCACGCGCGCGGCACCCCCGCGCAGTCCCTGACCGGGGGACAAGCGGGTTTGCGCGCACTGGGGCGGCACGGCGCCGGGCTGATCGACCGGCTGGCGCCGGGACGCATCCTGAGCCTTCTGGACGCAGGGGTGGTCCCCGTGGTGGCCGGGTTCCAGGGCGTCAACTCCAGCGGTGACACGGTGACGCTCGGCCGCGGCGGCTCCGACACGACCGCCGTCGCGCTGGCGGCCGGGCTGGGAGCCGAACGCTGCGAGATCTACACCGATGTCGCCGGGGTGTACAGCGCCGACCCGCGGGTGGTCGCCGCACCCCGGCTACTGCCGCGAATACCGGTCGATGTGATGGCCGAGATGGCGTTCACCGGCGCGCGGGTGCTGCACTCGCGCGCCGTGGAACTGGCCGCCCTGCACGCGGTCCCCACCGTCGTGCTCAGCTCCTGCACGGAAGGACCAGGAACGGTGATCACCGGTACGTACGAGACGGCCTTGGAAACGGCTCCGGTCACCACCGCTGTCACCCATGACGCGGACGTGGCGCGGGTACTTGTGCGGTGCCCCGTGTCGGAGCCGGACCCGACACCCGAGATCCTGGGTCTGCTCGCCGAGTTCGCGCTGCCCGTGGACTTGGTGGCCCGTTCCGGCCCCCAAGAGCAGGAGTTCCGGATGGGTTTCTCCACCCGGCGCAGTGCATTGGGCGCCGCGCGGCCGGCCCTGGCGCGGCTGGTCGGCACGCTCGGCGGACGGTTGCGCATCGACGAGGAGGTCGGCAAGGTGACCATCGTCGGTGCCGGGCTGCTCAGCAGGCCCGAGTGCACCGTACGTATGCTCAGGGCGCTGGCCGAGACAGACATTCCCACCACCTGGATCCTCACCTCGCAGCTCCGGGTTTCCGCACTGGTCCCGGTCAGCCGCCTCGAAGAGGCTGTACGCGCCCTCCACACGGCCTTCGGGCTCGACGCGCGTGCCGAGCCGTGCCCAGGCTGAGAAAAGCCCTCTTCCCGGCACGGTACCGCGGTGGGCCCGCGAAGATCACGCGGGCCCACTTTCCTGTGTGGGCTCAATGTCCGGGCTGCACCGCATCGTTGCCCGGCCGGTCGGCCCCTTCACCGGCCGGCCCTCCCACCGGGTCGGCCACCCCTTCCTCGGCGCCCGGGGCGTTCCCGGCGTCCCCCGCGGTGCCGAGAGATGACGCCGCCTCCGAGGGCTCTCCGCCCCGCGGAAGCAGCGCGGTCAGGGCTGTGACGACGACCAGCAGGCCGACGCTCCACCACAGGGTGCGCCGCATGGCATCGGTATAGGTGTGAGCGCTGGCCTCCTCGGCGGCTCGGGCCAGCGCCCGGCCGACCTCGGGCCGGGCGTCCGCCGGGACAGCCGCCGGCGCCTCAGGGCAGTCGCGTCGAACGGCCGCGCCCTCCTGGGCGGCCATCCGCCGCTCGTGGCAGGCGTCGAAGCGGCCGACCACCCGGTCCTGAGCCGCACCGACGACGGAGGCCGCCCGCAGATCGCTCCGAAGCCGGGAGTGAACGGCTTCGGAGCCCGAGCTCGCCTGAGAGCCGACCGCGCCGAAGAACAGGACGCCGATGAGGGCGATGCCCACGACACCGCCCGCCTGCATCACCGCGTTGAAAACGCCGGATGCCGCGCCGGCGTCCGAGCCCGGCACCTGAAGCAGGCTGACGTTGGTGGCTTTGGCCATCACGAGTCCCATACCGAGGCCACCTACGAGCAGGGAAGGGATCAGATACCAACCGCTCATGCTGGTACCGGCGAGCTGAATGGTGCCGATCAGCATCAGCAGGCCGCCGACCATACCGACGGCTCCCAGCGTGACCAGCACCCGCTTGGGTGCCGTACCGGCGTTGCTGACGACGACAGCGGCGAGGGTGACACCGACCGGCCAGGGGAGGCTGGTGGCGCCGGCGGCCAGCGGTGAGTACCCCAGACCTTGCTGGAGGTAGAGGGTCAGGATCAGGAAGAAGCCGATGACGGCGGTGAGGAAGGTGAGCATCACCACGAGCCCGGCGTTGAACCCGCGCAGCCTGAAGAGCGTGGGCGGAACCAACGGTGAGCCATCCGCCGCCTGTTTGCGTCGCTGCCACAGGGCGAAGATTCCCAGCACCGGGACGGCTGCGACCATCAGGGCCCATCCCCAGCCCGGCCAGCCGAGCTCGCGGCCTTGAAGCAGCGGGTAGAGCACGGCCAGTAGAGCGCAGGTGATCAGGACGACGCCGAACGGGTCGAGCCGAAGGGGCCGTTCGCTGCGGCTCTCCGGCAGCAGTCGCAACGCCATGACGGAGGCACAGACACCCACGGGCAGATTGACCAGGAAGATGGGCCGCCAGTCGAGCCCGAACAGATCGGCCTTCAACAGCAGTCCGCCCAGGATGGGGCCGCTGACATTGGCGGTGCCCGCGATCATGCCGTACAGGGCGAAGGCGCCACCGCGCTTGGCGGGAGGAATGGTGGCCGAGATGATCGAGAGGACTTGCGGCACCATCATGGCCGCCATGACGCCCTGGACGACGCGTCCGGTGATCAGCATGCCCGGGGAGACGGCGACCCCGCATAACGCGGAGGCGAGGGTGAAGCCCGCCATGCCAAACAGAAACAGCCGACGGCGGCCGAAGATGTCGCCGAGCCGGCCTCCGGTGATGAGCATGAGGGCGAAGGGCAGGGTGTAGCCGATCAGGGACCACTGGATGGCCGAGTTCGACGCCCCAAGGTCGCCCTGAATGGCGGGGATGGCCACGTTGACGATGTTGGCGTCCAGCACGTCCACGAAGACGGCGATGAGGACGACGGCGATGACAGCCTGCGGATTCCCTCCCCGTGCCGGGATGCCCGGCGGCACGTCGGCCGCCACTGCTTCATTGCTCATGCGGTGTACCTCCGAGGGCAGCAGTATTAAATTAGTTCCTAAGATACTTACGACGTGAGGAAGTTCAACGGCTATGGGCCACACAGAACATCCCGTGAGCCGGCCGCGTCGCCAGGAGCTGACCCGGTCGATCTACCGGGAGGCGCGTACGGTAGCCACGCGCCAGGCACTGGCCGACCAAGCCGTCGCCGCACGGCTTGGCATCGGCGGCACCGACCTTCTGTGCCTGGGGGTGCTCGACCACGCAGGCCCCCTCACCGCGGGCCGCCTGGCGGAACTGACCGGGCTGACCACGGGGGCGGTGACGGGCATCGTGGACCGCCTGGAGCAGGCCGGGTTCGCCCGCCGCGCCAAGGACCCGACCGACCGCCGCAAGGTGATCATCCATCCTGAGAAAACCCAGCGGGAGCGGACCGGCGCCCTCTACTCTCCCGTCCTCGACGCGCTGGACGCCTGGTGCAGGGCACACTCCGAGGAAGAACTCGACACGGTCCTGAGCTACCTGCGCTCCTTCGGTGAGGCCCTGCCTCGACTCACCGCGCAGCTGCGCAAGCGCCCGGACTGAGCCACCGGCACATCCGACCCGCGCCCCGGCGTCGCACCCCGCGGGAGCGCGGCGCCGAGCTCACGCGATTCCGTGACGCGATCGCGCCATGTGCGGCGCGCACGCCCCCGGCAGAGTGCCGACATGGAAAACCGGCATGCTTCGGCCGCACAGCCCTTCCCGGTCCTGATCGTCGGGGCCGGACCTGTCGGCTCGACTCTCGCACTGGAACTGGCGCACCACGGGGTCGCCTGCCTCCTCGTCGAACGGCACGGCGCCCCCTCGCCCCACCCGAAAATGGATTTCGTCAACGGTCGGAGTATGGAACTGTTCCGCCGACTGGGCGTGGCCGACGCCGTCCGTGACGTCGGGGTACCGGCCTGCCATTCGTTTAACTTCCAGTGGTTCCGCACCTTCGCCGAACCACCCGTCGAGGAGTGGACGCACCCCTCCGTAAGCGAGGTGTTCGCCCGCATCGCCGCCGTCAACGACGGGACGGCACCGCTGGAGCCCTACCAGCGGCTGCCCGGCAACGTCCTGGAGGAACTGCTGCGCCGGCGGGCCGGTGCGCAGCCGCTGGTGGAGCTGCGCACCAACACCTCCCTCCGGGAGCTCGCCCCGCAGCCGGACGGCACCGTCGCCGCGACCCTCACGGACATGGCGACCGGCGAGGAATACGAGGTCGCCGCCCGGTACGTGGTCGGCTGCGACGGCGCCAACAGCACGGTCCGACGCGGCACCTCCATCAGTGTGCCCACCATCGGGCCGGAGACCGACCACTACGACGTCTACTTCCGCAGCACCGATCCACGGCTGCGCCCACACGGCAGGTTTTTCCTGGGCATCTCCGCGAAAGGCGCCACGCTGGTCTCCCGCGACGAACGGGACACCTGGACCGCGTTCTTTCCGGTCCTGGAGGACACCGACATCGAGCGCGACCCCATCGGGGTGCTCAGCCGCCGCCTGGGCACGCACATCACCGTCGAGGAAATCCTCAAGGTCACCCGCTGGCGGGGCCGCATGGGCGTGGCCGACCGCTACCGGGAGGACCGCGTCTTCCTCGCCGGCGACGCCGCGCACGAGTTCTACCCCATGGGAGGGCACGGCGCGAACACCGGGCTGGGCGACGCCGTGGACCTGGGCTGGAAGCTGGCCGCGGTGCTGCGCGGCTGGGGCGGCCCGGCGCTGCTGGACTCCTACGAGACCGAGCGGCGACCCGTCGCGCTGTTCAACCGGGAGATGTGCTTCAACCTCCTGGAGGTGTGGCAGCGCTTCCCGCAACTGACCGCGGCCGGCGTACCCGACAGTCATTTGGCGGGCTACCTGGCCCAGGAGCGGTTTCAGATCGAGAACACCGGCATCCACTTCGGCTACCGCTACGGCTCCTCGCCCCTTGTTCTCACCGAGGACGTCGGCAGCGACCCGCCCCCCGACTGGCGGTGGACCGGCATTACCCCGTCCACTTGGCCTGGCAGCCGTCCGCCAAGCGTACGGCTGCCGGACGGCACACCGCTGTTCGACCGGCTCGGCCGGGAGTTCACGCTCGTGGACTTCTCGGGCAAGGGTCTGGGCCGGGAGGCCGTTCCGGCCGCGGACAAGCGCGGCCTGCCTCTGGACGTGCTCAGCATCGACGACGGGCACGCGCGTGGAGTGTGGGAATGCGACCTGGTGCTGGTCCGCCCCGACCAGCACGTCGCCTGGCGCGGCGACGCACCGCCGACCGACTGGGGCAAGATCTTCGACTTGGTCAGCGGCCATACAGTCGGCGAGCAGGCCTCATGACCCGGGCCGCGACACCGGCCGTGACGGCGGCGCGCCTGCCCGGCGGCGGTCCGGTGGCCGACTTCCGGGTACGTCTGCGCCCCGGCGCGGACGCCGCTGACACGTTGCTGGCCGTCATGGACGCACACGGCATCCGGTGGGCGGTCGCCACCGCCGGTGGCACGCTTCCGTTGGAGCGGATTTCCCGCCAGTTCCTCAAGGGCGGCGGTGTTCGGGAGAATGCCGACAACGCGGGACTGCTGGCTGCCTGCGAGGCCTTCCCCGACCGTTTGGTGCCCTGTTACTTCGCCAACCCGCACCATCCGGCGGCGTACGCCGGACAGGCCGGGCGGTACGCCGCGGTGGAGATCTCCCCCGCGGTGCACGGGGTACCGTTGACCGACCCGCGCACCGCGGCCCTGGTGGAGACAGCGGCACACGCGGGGCACAGCGTCTACACCGTCTGCCTGCCCCTGCCAGGCTGTGGCGTGGCCGACCTGGTGCGTCTCGCCGCCGACTTTCCCTCAGTGTCCTTCGTCCTCGGCCACCTGGGCATCGGCAATATCGACGTGTACGGCATCGAGCTTGTGCGCCGGTGCCGCAACGTGCTGGTGGAGACCTCCGGCGGCTACACCGTCACCCTCCGCGCCGCGCTGGAGTTGCTCGGCCGCACGCGCGTGGTGTTCGGTTCCGAGCATCCCCTGCAGGACCCCGGCGTCGAGCTGGCCAAGTTCGCGGCGCTCGGCCTGGACGCCGCCACCGTGGCCCGGACCACTTGGGAGAACGCCCATCACATCCTCGGGAAGGAGTTCTCATGACCGGCCACCTGCCGCAGTTGGGGGATTGGCACAGCATCGAGGCGCTGCTGGACGGGCAGGACGAACAGCTCGCCCGCACCCTGTCCTGGGCCGCTCGCTCACCCTTCTACGCCCGGCGCTTCAGCTCCGGTCTCGTCCCAGCGAGCGCCACGGACCTGGCAGCGCTGGAACTGACCGGCAAACAGGACCTGCGCGACAACTACCCCTTCGGCCTGCTGGCGGTGGAGCGGGAACGTCTGGCGACCTACCACGAATCCAGTGGCACGGCCGGGCAGCCCACACCCTCGTACTACACGGCAGAGGATTGGCAGGACCTGGCGGAACGCTTCGCGCGCAAGCACGTGGGCATCACGGCCGCCGACACCCTGCTGGTGCGGACCCCCTATGCCCTGCTGCTGACCGGACACTTGGCCCATGCAGCCGCACGGTCACACGGAGCCACCGTGGTTCCAGGCGACAACAGGTCGCTGGCCACTCCCTGTTCCCGCATCGTGCGGGCCCTGCACGACCTGGAAGTCACCCTCACCTGGTCGATGCCCACCGAGTGCCTGTTGTGGGGGGCCGGCGCCCGCGCCAGAGGGTGGGAGCCGAGCCGGGATTTCCCCGCTCTACGCGCCCTGTTCGTGGGCGGCGAGCCGCTCAGTGAGCCACGCCGGCGGCGGATCAGCCGGCTGTGGGGAGTGCCCGTCGTCGAGGAGTACGGCTCGACCGAGACCGGGACCCTGGCCGGGGAATGCCCCGAGGGGCGACTGCACCTGTGGGCCGACCGAGCGCGGTTCGAGGTGTACGATCCGGCCACCGGCCTCTGCTCCCCCCAGGGCCGCGGGCAGCTCGTGGTAACCACCCTCTACCGGCAGGCCATGCCGCTGGTTCGCTACAACCTGGAGGACACCGTGGAGGTGTCCTACGAGGAGTGCCCCTGCGGCTGGCACCTGCCCACCGTCACGGTACTGGGCCGCTCGGCCTTCGGTTACTCCGTGGCTGGGCGTACGGTGACACAGCACCGCCTGGAGGAGCTGGTCTTCTCCCTGCCCGAGGAGGACGAGGTACTCTTCTGGCGGGCCCGTGCCGAGACCGAAGTGCTGCGCGTGCAGATCGAGGCCGCGCCCGGCCGCGCGGCAGCGGCGGCCACGTGGCTGACCAACGCCGTCCGTTCCCAGCTGGATGTGCCCGTGGAGGTGTCCGCGTTGCAGCCCGGTGAGTTGCTGCCCGCCGCGCTGCTGCGGGCGATGCCCGATGTGGTCAAGCCCCGCAGCCTGTTCGGCCCGAACGAGGATTGGGACAAGGCTTTGCTATACCAGTGATCCCGACGCCTCTTCGGCACCGCCGCGCCACGTGGCGGGTCACTCTGGTCCGTGCCCGGACGGCTCATCGTCTCCGGCCGCCAACGGCAGCCTCGCGCGCCCCAGCCGGCTCGATGACTACGGCGGAGGGCCGCGAGGTACCGTCGGCTCGGACTCAGGCGGGAGAGCGGCCCACCAGCCACTGGCCGGCGGTGGTGCGCAGCTTGCTCCGACCCTCACCCCCGCTCCCGTCTCGCGCCCGGGCCTGCACGGTGCTGTGGACCCACGCCGGCACCCGATAGCGCAGTCGGGGCGGTGGCGGAGCGGATCATCGAGGTGGCCCGGTCCGGCCTCGTTCAAGGAGACGAATAGATCCCCGGTTTCGGAGAGTGCATCGAGCCTGCTCACGGTCGCGCAGAAAAATGCCGCTCGTCGACGGCGATGCGTGTGCTGCGGTCGCCGACGTTCCCTGTCCGTCGGCGGCCACTTCGTCACGCGTCGCGGCAAAGCACTACTTGGCGGCAGTGCAGTCCGGTCAGGCGCCACAGGACTCGATGGAGCAGCCGACGCCCCCGGTCATCTGCGGCCTGTCGGTTGACGCCGGGGCAGACCGCGGACCGTCGCGATGGCATCGGCTTCTGCACGCAGCAGACGGCGCGGTTACCGCGCCGCCGCCTTCGGTGGAGTTGAGGCACCCGGCACCACGACGACACGGAGGATGTCACCACCGCTCATGGTGCCGAGCACAGGTCCGGCAGTCCCGCCCACGCCCGCCGGGTACGGACCGCGGTCGGACACCGGAATGAGCATGAGTTCCGTACCGTCTCAATGGATCACTTCTCGATGCAGAACTCGTCGATGGGATAGCCCACGTGCCGGTCCTCACTGGGCAGATAGCCCAGCACCCGGTCGCCCGGCTTGAGTTCGGTACTGTTGAGGACGGCACCGCCCGGCCCGAGCACCCGCACGTGCCAGTCGTCCTGAAGGATCAGGTTGACCCGCCGCCCGTTCGGCGCCACTGCGTGCACGGATAGCAGCGGACGGGACTCGATCTTGACGCGGCCGACGGTCACCATACGGGTGCTGCCCTTGATGTCCACGGCCATCACCTTGCTGCCCGTCTGGAGCTCGCTCAGGTAATGGGTGCGCTCGTCCTTGGAGAGGGTATAGGAGTGGATGGCGCCGGCGTTGACGCGGAACGGCCGGGTGGGCATGTACGGCAGCGGATGGGTCTCGCTGACACAGAGGATCATCCCCTTGGAGTGGGAACCCACCAGGATGCCTTCGTCCTCACGGAAGTGGCTGCAGGTGTCCACGCAAGCCCGCTCCCCCATGCCGATGTGCTCGGTACCCACGACCTCCAATTCGGTCAAGTCGAGGTCCGGTACCGACTCTTGGGCCGCGGCCTTCAGCTTGGCGGCGTCCCCGACTCTGCGCGGGGCCATCATCACACCGTCGGAGCCGTGCTCCAAGACGCCGAAGATGATCTCGGCCTCCTCGACGTCCGCGGCAACCGTCACCAGACTGCCGGTGGAGCGGGCCGCCGCTGCGATGACGATCTCCAGCGGGATCTTGGTCGGGTCGCGGAAGAGTAGCAGGCTCCACCGCTCCGTCCGGGCCGCCTCGCACGCCTCCTCCAGCGTGGGTGCGTCGGTGATCTCCACGAAGCGACCGAACTCCAGGTCCGGGTGCTTGAGCGCCAGTTCGGCCGGCGTGACACCGTGCCGCGCCGGGTCGACCACGACGATGGTGGCCTCGCCGAACTTGTCGGGCAGCGCATCGCCCGTCGGAAACAGGACACGGCTGAGGGTGGGCGGCAGCCCGGTGAGGTCGGCCGGATCATCGGTGACCACACCCTCGACCCGGTGATGCAGGGCTTCTTGGAGAACGGCTTCCTTGAGCTCGCCGAGGCCGCGGATGTCGAGCCAGCTCAGCTTCATGACAGCACTCCTTCTCGGGTGGGAACGGCGGTGGTGAGGGCCGGTCGGTCGGCATGGATGACGGAGGCCAGCCGGGCGGCGAGCGCACCGGGGTCGGGAGCCTGGAAGATGTTGCGGCCCATGGCGACGCCCGCCGCCCCACCACGCAGGACCTCCTCCACGTAGGAGACGACCCGGCTATCGTCGGCGGCACGCGGGCCTCCGACGGCGACCACGGGCAGCGGCGCGGAACGGGTGATGTCCCGCATCTCGGCGACGGAGCCGACGTACACGGTTTTGACCAGGTCGGCACCCAGATCCGCGGCGAGGGTGATGGCGTGCGCCACCAGCGCCGGATCCCGTGGGTTATCGATCCTGGGACCGCGCGGGTACATCATCGCCAGCAGCGGCACGTTCCACCGATCGCACGCCTCGGCGACCGCGGCCATGTCGGAGATCTGCTGCCGCTCCTCCACGGCGCCGAGGTTCACGTGCACGCTCACCGCGTCGGCACCCAAGCGCAAGCTCTCCTCGACCGTGGCCACCAGGTACTTGGCATCGGGATCCACCGCGTGCACCGTGCTGGCGCTCAGATGGACGATCAGAGAGGTGTCGCGGAAGAGCCCGGGACGGACAGAGCGGAGACTGCCCTTGTGCATCACCACCGCGTCGACCTCGCAGGCTGCCAGGCGGCCGACGAGCTCGTCGAGCCCGCGCCCGCCAGTGACAGGCCCGTCGGTCACGGAGTGGTCCAGCGGCACGATCAGCAGCCGCCGCGAGTCACTCCCGTACAGCCTTCGAAGGCGCAGCCTGCGGCCGAAGGGCGTATTCAGTTCGGTTGCCATTCCTTCTCCTGCTCCGTGGCGGAAGTGCGGTACCGCGAGCACACACGGGCTCCATCTCCGACCTTTCGGGCATCTGCGCCATGCAGGGCATCTGCCCGCTCGTGGGAGGTGCACCAGTTCGCCGAGGGTGGGGCAAGGCAGGTAGCGCAACCGTTCGACTCACCGGAGATCGCATGGCGCCGGCCCATGCCGACTCCCAGGCCGAAACCGGCTTCGGCGGCAGCGATCCGTTCCTCCGTACGGCCCTTCTGGCGTGTGCCACCTCCAGCGGCCCCAGCGCCCCCCGTGCTGCGCCCAATCCATCCGCCCTCTCCCTCGGCGGCGAGCGGTTCCACTGCGTAGGGCCTTACCCTCGCGGCTGCGGATGGGCCGGCACATCACGTACTTCCGGGATACGGGGCGCGGGTGATCAGCCGTACCAGTAGAACTCGGCCTGGACGCCACATGCCGGTGCGCGGCCTCCGGCTTCCGGTCGTGTGTCAGGTGCTGATGGTGGCCGCGGTGTCGAAGCCGTAGTTGCGGGCGTAGCCGTTCTCGGTGCCGACGAGGAGGTCGACGACCTCGAAGTAGTGGTCCCAGAAGGGCGTCTCCCGCAGCGCGTCGATCAGGAGCTGGTACGCCTGGTGGTCGCGGGCCTCCCAGAGCCAGACGTCGGTGACGCGCGCCGAGTAGAACTCCGTGTCGAAGAAGCGCGACCGGACGCCGGTGGTCTTGGCCTCCACCACGGGGACGATCTCGGTGGTGAGGGCGTGCATCCGCTCCTCGGGAGTCTTGTCGAGCCAGGCGCGCGTGGTCTTGACGAGCATGAAGGCGGTCACGGGGACGTCGGTGGCCTCAGTGACGGTGTTCTCTGCGGCGGTCTTCTCTGCGGCGGTGTTCTCTGCAGACATGGTGGCTCCTTCGCCGTTCTCGGTTTTCGGTGGGTGAGTGGCCGTGGTCAGGACAGGCCGGCCGGCTTGGGAGCGGTGATGACGATCATGGGAAGTCCCAGGGCTCGCGCCGGATTCGGTATGCCCCCATCCTGGGAGCGACCCCCTTGTTGCCACAATGGGAACTTCAGCAACGAATCCTTGCCTGAAATGGAATAACCCTGGTGAACAGCGCTGTTCCGGCGATCGACGCCCACCTCGCCGTGGCCCTGGACGCCCTGCTGACCGAGCAGAGCGTCACCCGCGCCGCCGCCCGTCTCCATACCTCGCCCGCGGCCATGAGCCGTACGCTCGGCCGCCTGCGCCGGATCCTCCAGGACCCGCTCCTCGTCCGGGCCGGACAGGGCATGGTGCCCACCCCGCGCGCCCAGGAGCTGCGGGACGAGGCGGCGGAGGTGGTGCGCCGCCTCGGGGCGCTGCTCAGCCCCGGCTCCGAGGTCGACCCGGCCTCCCTGCGCGGCACCTTCACCGTGCAGGCCGCCGACCTGATCGGGACGGCGCTCGCCGCCGGGCTGCTGGACCTGGCCCGGGAGGAGGCGCCGGGCGTCTCGCTGCGGCTGCGGGCCGAGGAACTGGAGGCCGGTCCCGCGCTCCGCGACGGCGGGGTCGACCTGGAGGTCGGAGTGATCGACCACGTCGACCCGGAGACCCGGGTCGAGGAGCTGGTCACCCTGCGGATGGCCGCGGCCGTCCGGCCCGGCCACCCGCTCGCCGCGGAACCCCTGACGCCCGCCCGGCTCGCCGCCGCCGAGCACGTCACGGTCAGCCGCCGCGGCCGGTTCACCGGGCCCCTCGACGCGGCCCTGGCCGAGCTGGGGCTGCGCCGCCGGGTCACCGCCGTCCTGCCCGGGCATCTGGCCGCGATGCACCTCGTCGCCCGCAGCGACCTCGTCTGCCTCGTCCCCGCCGCCCCCTCCGGCACCTCCTCCCCCCTCACCCAGGCCGCCACCGCCCTCGGTCTCCACCTCCTCGACATCCCCCTGCCCTTGCCGCCCCTGGCCATCGGCATGGCCTGGCACCCCCGCCACGCCGCCGACGGAGCCCACCGCTGGCTCCGCGACGCCGTCCGCCGCACGCTCGGGGGCGCGTGACGCGCCCCGCCCCCCTTCCGCCGCATTTCCACCGCTTTGCCGCCGCGTCTCCGAGGAGCCCCTTACACTCGTCTGTCGGGTCCGTGACCGGACCCGCGCACGTCGTGATCGCGTCGTGGCCGTCGTACACCGGAGGAACCGAGGACATGGGAGCGGGCACACCTGCCACCGCGGTGCGCCGCGGGCGCCGCCGCGCGAGCGGCGCGCTGGAGTGCGAGGTCCTCGCGACACTGCGCCGCGCGGACACCCCGCTGACCCCGCGCGAGGTCCAGGAGCGGCTGCCGGGCGCGCTCACCTACTGCACGGTCGTGATCATCCTCCGCCGCCTCCACGGCAAGCGCGTCCTCACCCGGACGCCGCGGGGCCGTGCGTACGCGTACGCGGCGGTCTAGCCACCGCGGTCACCGGGAGCCCCGCGCGCCTTCCTCTGCCTCACGCTCGGCGGCGAACTCGTCGAGCAGCTCGAACAGGACCCTGATCGCCCGCTCTTCGTCCTCCGGCGGCAGCTCCCAGAGGTTGCCCCACCCGTCCGGGAGAGCGATGTGCAGGACCTGGCCGGGCCAGGCGTGTTCGCACTCGCGCCCGCGGCGGGTGACGAGCCAGTCCCGCCATCCGGCGAGACCGTGGCCGCCGTGCCGGACGGCATGCTCGTCGTAACCGGTCAGAAAGGCGACCAGTGCGTGGAAGGTCGGCCGTCCGACGTACATGCCGGGGCGCCGGCCGACGCAGGCGAAGTACTCGCGCTCGGTCATCTCCGCGGGCGACCTCAACACCCCAGCCACACCCTCCGGTTCCGTGCCACCGTGTGCACCCGGTCCACCCGGTCCGGGTGGAGGACGCCGCCGAGGATGCCCAGGCCCGGGACCTGGCGGTCGGTCAGGACGCGGACGTCGCCGCGCTCGGAGTCGTCGTGGACCTCCGTGGCGCCGGCCAGGGCGACGACCGGGCCGACCGGGACGGGGAAGCCGCAGCCTCGGGTGAGGACGAGGGAGGCGCGGGCCGCGCTCTGGCGGGCGTGGCGGACGGCGGGTCGGGCGTGGCGTTCGCCCGCGACGCGGACGGCGGCGTCATCCGCCCGCGCCGGGGCCCGCCGGGTCGGTTCGACGAGGACGGCGAAGACGCCGCCGGGGCCGATGAGCAGGTGCGGGATGACGGCGTCACCGGGCAGGACGACGGAGTGGACCACCTCCCAGCCGCCCGCGGCCAGCGCGTCCAGGGCCGCGCCGACGTGCTGTTCGGCGGCCAGCGCCCGGCGCCAGTGGTCCTCCACGGGCCGCCGGCCCAGCAGCCGGGCCAGCAGGAGGGTGCCGCGGCCGGCGCGGGACGCGTCGAGCCGGGCGCGGAGGGTCTCGCCGGGGCGGTTGGGCGCGAGGTCGTCGTCGGGCGGCAGGAACAGCCGGTCCGGGTCGTACCGCCGCCCGACCGCCCCGCCCTTCGACCCCGGACCCGCACCCGTTCCCGGCCGCTCACGCACGCCCATCACCCCCACCCGCCATCTTGCCGCAGGACGGCGGCGCCGCACCCGTAGGCCGCTCGCCGGGTCGGGCGCGGAACCCTCGCGCCGCCCCGCCAAGGCCCGCATTTCGGACATGGAGGTGCGCGTGGGGCGGGCGGTCGAGTAGAACACCCGTATGTGGGTCGTTCTGCTGATCGTCACGTGCGTGGTCGCCGTCGCCGCCTGCGCCCGCCTCTGCCAGGCCGCGATGGCGGCGGCCACTCCCGGGCCGAGCCCGGCCACCGCCGGGATCGACGCCCTGACGCTGTACGAGACGGCGTTCCTGAACGGCGGCCCGCACCGGGTCACCGACCTCACGCTGGTCGCGATGGCCCGGCAGCGGCGGCTGCTGCTGGCCCACACGGGGTGGGCGACCGTCGTCGACCCGGTCGGCCGGGACGAGGTCGAGCGGTCGGTGATCACCGTGATGGGCCCGGACGGCCAGTCCCCCGTGCCGCGGATACGCGTCGCGCACGGCACGGCCGACGCGGTACGGGCCCTCGCCGACCGGCTCACGGCCGCCGGTCTGGCGGTGCCCGCGCGGGTCCGCCAGGAGGTGGCGGGCGCCGTCCGGCAGGTACGTGCCGCCTGTGTGCTGTCCCTGCTCACCGGCGTGGCGACGCTGCTGACGCTGCCGGACGGCGCGGCGTTCGGGCGGACCGTCGGCTGGCTCGCCGTGCCGCTGGTGCTGACGGCGGGCTGCCTGGCCATCGCGCGGTTCGAGGTGAACCCCGACACCCTCTGGGCCTCCCCGGCCGGCCGGGCCCTCCTCAACCGGGCGCCGGTGGTCCGGCCGCCCGGCGGCGCGGGACCGGACGACGTCGGGTTCCTGACCTCGCTGGCCGTCCACGGCCGCCGTGCCGTCCGCGACCCGGAGCTCCGCGCCGCCCTGGCCGAGACACTGGCCGCGCACCGCTACTGAGCGCGCACGGCCGTCCGTCCCATCGGGCCCGTTGACCTCATCGCCTCTGTCAGCCTCGTCGGGCCCATCGGCCTCATCGGGTCCAACCCGCCGACATCTCCCCCGGGTGCTTTACTTCGCCGGTCCGCCAATCGAATATCCCTTTTGTCGCAATTAGATATGAAGGGACGCCCGTGCGCGCAGTCGCCCTCTACGGAACCGTCGGATCCCTCCTCCTCACCGGCCTCACCGCCCTGACCTCCGCTCCGGCCGCCCACGGCACCGGCGCCCCGTACGCTCCCCCGGCCCCCCAGGCCCCCTCCACCCCCTCCGTCGCCGACAGCCCGGTCGAAGCCCGCGGCGTGGTGCTCGCGGCCGAGCGGGCCGCCGCCAAGGGCATCACGTTCGGGGCCTGCCCGGCCGCCGAGGGCCTGCCCGCGCCCGTGGAGTGCGGCACGTTCTCCGTCCCGGTGGACTACGCCCGCCCCAACGGCAAGCACATCAGCCTCACCGTCAGCAGGGGCCGCGCCACCGGCGACCGCTCCGACCGCCAGGGCTCGCTGGTCTACAACCCGGGCGGCCCCGGCGGCTCGGGCATGGTCTTCCCGCTGCTGGCCGGCCTCCCGGCGTGGAAGAAGCTCTCCGAGGCGTACGACTTCATCGGCTACGCGCCGCGCGGCGTCGGCCGCTCCGCACCGCTGACCTGCGCCGACCCGGCCCGTTTCGAGCGGGGCCCGAGCGACGCCCCCGAGCACCCCAGCGCCGCGTACAAGCGGCAGCGGATCGCCAAGGCCAAGGCGTACGCGCGGGGCTGCCTGCGCCACGCCGGCGCGGACCTCCGGCACTTCACCAGCCGCAACAACGCCCGCGACCTCGACGTCCTGCGCGCCGCGCTCGGCGAACGGAAGCTCAACTTCCTCGGGGCGTCGTACGGAACGTACTTCGGCGCCGTCTACGCGACCCTCTTCCCCGGGCACGTCCGGCGCATGGTCTTCGACAGCGTCGTCAACCCGTCCACCCGGAAGATCTGGTACCGGAACAACCTCGACCAGTCCGCCGCCTTCGAACGCCGCTGGTACGACTGGCGCCGCTGGGCGGCCCGGCACCACCCCGTCTACCGCCTGGGCCGCACCGAGCGCGAGGTGCTGGCCGCGTACCACAAGGCCGCCGAGCGGCTGCGCCACCGGCCCGCGGGCGGGAAGGTGGGGCCGGGGGAGCTCCAGGGCCTCTTCCTCAAGGCCGGTTACACGGACACCGCCTGGGCCCGGGCGGCGCAGGCGCTCGCCGCGTACCTGCGCGGCGACGAGAGCCGGCTGATCGCGCTCGCCGCGCCCAGCGCCTCCGGGGGCCCGGCCGCCGAGAACGGCAACGCCGTCTACACGGCCGTCGAGTGCAACGACGCGCACTGGCCGCGCGACTGGTCACGGTGGAACCGCGACAACGAACGCCTCGCCCGGCGGGCGCCGTTCGAGACGTGGAACAACGCGTTCATGAACCTGCCGTGCGCCTACTGGAAGGCGCCGCGGCAACGGCCGTTCGAGGTCGGGACGGCCCGCAGGGCGCTGCCGCCCGTCCTGTTGCTGGCCGCCGAGCGGGACGCGGCCACCCCGTACGCGGGCGCGCTGGAGCTGCTGCGCCGGCTGCGCGGCTCGGCCACGCTGGTCACCGAACGGGACGCGGGGACGCACGGGATCGGCGGCGGGCCGAACGCCTGCGTCAACGGGTACTTCGAGAAGTACCTGCTGACGGGCGAGGTGCCGACGCGGAACGTGACGTGCGCGGGACGCCAGGAGCCGCGGGCGACCTGACCCGCCGGAAGGACGCGAACGGCCGCCGCCCGGGCGGGAAAGCCCGGCCGGCGGCCGTTCGTCGTCACGGGCCTCAGGCCAGCCCGGCCACCAGGTCCGCGACCGCCTTGCGGCGGCCCGTGTAGAACGGGACCTCCTCGCGGACGTGCATCCGCGCCTCGGACGCCCGCAGGTGGCGCATCAGGTCGACGATCCGGTACAGCTCATCGGCCTCGAAGGCGAGGATCCACTCGTAGTCGCCGAGCGAGAAGGACGCGACCGTGTTGGCCCGGACGTCCGGGTAGCCGCGGGCCATCTTGCCGTGGTCGGCCAGCATGCGGCGGCGGTCCTCGTCGGGCAGCAGGTACCAGTCGTACGAGCGGACGAAGGGGTAGACGCTGATGTACTCGCGGGGCGTCTCGTCCGCGAGGAACGCCGGGATGTGCGACTTGTTGAACTCGGCGGGGCGGTGCAGCGCCATGTTCGACCACACCGGCTCCAGGGCGCGCCCCAGGCGGGTGCGGCGGAAGCGGTTGTAGGCGTCCTGGAGCGCGTCCGAGGTCTCCGAGTGCCACCAGATCATCACGTCGGCGTCGGCCCGGAGCCCGGAGAGGTCGTACGTGCCGCGCACGGTGACGTCCTCCTTGGCGAGGGCCGCGAACAGCTCCTCGACCTCCTCCGCCCAGCCGGAACGGTCGTCCGGGAGCACGTCGCGCAGCTTGAACACCGACCAGAGCGTGTAGCGGATGACCTCGTTGAGGTCCTTGGCCTTCTTGCCGGCGTTCGGGGTCTTCTGGGCGTCAGTCGTCATGCCCCCTATTGTCCCCCCGCGCCCCGGGCGCCCTGCGGCAGGGTGGCCAGGAGCTCCTCGGCCGCGCGGCGGGCGCCGCCGACGCAGGCCGGGATGCCGACGCCGTCGTAGGCCGCGCCGCAGACCCGCAGCCGGGGCAGGCCCGCGACCCGCTCGCGGACGCGCGCCACGCGGTCGAGGTGGCCGACGGGGTACTGCGGCAGGCCGTTGTCCCAGCGGGTGACGCGGGACGCGATCGGCGTGGCGTCCAGGCCCACGGCCTCGTGGAGGTCGGCGAGGGACAGCTTGACCAGGTCGGCGTCGTCGCGGTGCAGGTCGTCCTCGTCGCCGTAGCGGCCGAGGGAGGTACGCAGCACGAAGACGTCCGGGTCGGCGGCGGCGATCCAGCCCCACTTGTTGCTCGCGAAGGTGGACGCCTTGATCCGCCGGCCGTCGCCGGGCGGCACGAGGAAGCCGCTGCCCGTGGGGAGCCCGGCCACGTCGGAGCGGCGGAAGGCCAGGGTGACCAGGGCCATGGAGGCGTACTCGACGTCGGCGAGGACGGCCGCGGCGGTGTCCGCCGTCCCGGCGAGCAGCCGCGCGGTGGCGGGCGCGGGGGTGGCGAGGACGACGCCGTCGGCGCCCAGGTGCCCGTCGCCGAGGTCGAGCCGCCAGCCGTCGGCGGTCCGGTGCAGCCCGGTCACCGGGGTGCCGGTGCGGATCTCGCCGCCGGCCGCGCGGACGGCGTCGGCGGCGGCGAGCGGCAGCAGGCCGACGCCGCCCTCGATGCCGGCGAAGACCGGTCCGGCGTTCGCGGGGGCGGCGGCGATGAGCGCGCGGACGCCCTCGGTGAGCGAGCGGCGGCCGCGGGCGGCCTCGTAGAGGGTGGGGACGGCGGCCCGCATCGAGGTGCGGTAGGCGTTGCCCGCGTAGACGCCGCCGAGCAGCGGTTCGACGAGCCGGTCGACGACCTCGGGACCGAACCGCTCGGCGACGTAGGTGCCGACGGCGACGTCCTCGCCCGGTTCGGTGGGCGGAAGTTCCGCCTCGCGGGCGGCGGCGGCCAGGCCGTCCGGGGAGAGCACGCCGGAGGCGGCGAGCGCGTCGAGGTCGCCAGGGACGCCCATCACCTGCCCCTTGGGCAGCGGCCGGAGGCCGTCGCGGGTCCAGACGCCGGCGCTCGCGGTGGCCGGCGGCCGGAGGCGGTCGCCGAGGCCGACGGCGCGGGCCAGCGCGACGCCCTCGGGACGGCGGGCGAGCATCGACTCGGCACCCAGGTCCACGGGCACGCCGGCGATCTCCCCGGCGAGCAGCTTGCCACCGAGCCGGTCCGAGCCTTCCAGGACCGTGACGCGCACACCCCCCTCCAGCAACCGGAGGGCGGCGGCCAGTCCGGAGACGCCGCCGCCGACGACGGCCACACGGGGGGCCTGGGGGGTGTGGGCTTCGCTCATGGGCTCACTGTCTCAGATGGCACCGGCCCCGCACCCCGCACCCCATTGACATGCGGCGGGATACCCGCCAAGACTCTCGACCGAACGGTCAGTCGGGACATCGGGAGACCATTCTCCGTACGCCGCCGTCCACCCGCCCCCTTGACCGCCGTCTCGCCAGACCGCTAGGGAGAACGCATGACCGACCGCCTCCGCGACGTCTACGTCGTCGACGCCGTCCGCACGCCCCTCGGCCGCTACGGCGGCGCGCTCGCGGCCGTCCGCCCGGACGACCTGGCCGCCCACGTCGTCCGGTCCCTGGTGGCCCGGGCACCCGCGCTCGACCCGGCGCGGATCGACGAGGTCGTGCTCGGCAACGCCAACGGCGCCGGCGAGGAGAACCGGAACGTCGGCCGGATGGCCGTCCTGCTCGCCGGGCTGCCGGTGACCGTCCCCGGGTCGACGGTCAACCGGCTGTGCGCGTCCGGCCTGGAGGCCGTCGTCCAGGCGTACCGGGCGATCGCCGTCGGCGACGCGTCCGTGGTCGTGGCGGGCGGCGTCGAGTCGATGAGCCGCGCGCCCTACGTGCTGCCCAAGCCGGACCGTGCCTTCCCGGCCGGCCACCAGGAGCTGTACTCGACGACCCTCGGCTGGCGGATGACCAACCCGGCGATGCCGGAGCGGTGGACGGTGTCCCTCGGCGAGGGCGCCGAGCTGATCGCCGACAAGCACGGCATCTCCCGCGCCGACCAGGACGCGTACGCCCTCGCCAGCCACCGGAAGGCGGCCAAGGCATGGGGAGCGGGCGCCTTCGCGGACGAGGTGGTGTTCCTGCCGGACGTGGAGCTCGCCCGCGACGAGAGCATCCGCGACGGCACGTCGGAGGAGGCGCTGGCCCGGCTGAAGCCCGCGTTCCGGCCGGCGGGCGGTACGGTCACGGCGGGCAACTCCTGCCCGCTGAACGACGGCGCGGCGGCGCTGCTGCTCTGCGACGAGGAGGGGCTGCGGGCGACCGGCCGGGAGCCGCTGGCCCGCGTCCGGGCGTCGGCCGTCACCGGCACCGAGCCGGACCTGTACGGACTGGGCCCGGTCGAGGCGGTCCGCCGGGCCCTGGCCCGGGCCGGCCGCTCCTTCGCCGACCTGACACATTTCGAGCTCAACGAGGCGTACGCCGCCCAGGTGCTGGGATGCTTCGCGGAGTGGCCGGAGCTCGACCCCGCCCTGGTGAACCGGCACGGCGGGGCGCTGGCGATCGGACACCCCCTGGGGTGCTCCGGCGCCCGGCTCGCCGGTACGGTGGCCCACCAGCTCGCGGCGGCCGGTTCCGGTACCGGGGTGGCGGCGCTGTGCATCGGTGTGGGGCAGGGGCAGGCGCTGGTGCTGGAGCGCTGATCCCGCCGCCCCCGCGTACCGAACAGCGAGAGGCGAACCCCGCATGCGCACCACCGTCGGCATCATCGGAGCCGGCCCGGCCGGGCTGCTGCTCGCCCGGCTGCTGCGCCGGGCGGGCGTGGACTGCGTGGTGCTGGAGGCGCGCGGCCGCGCCTACGTCGAGCGGCGGCAGCGGGCCGCGCTCCTGGAGCAGGGCGCGGTGGACGTCCTGCGGGCCTGCGGCGCGGCCGACCGGCTGGACCGCGAGGGCGTCCGGCACGAGGGGTTCGAGCTGCGACACCGCGACCGGCGGCACCGGTTCGGGGTCGCGGCGCGGACCGGCGGCCGGGCGAACACGCTCTACCCGCAGACCGAGCTCGTCAAGGACCTGATCGCGTTGGCGACGGCGGACGGCACGCCCCTGCTGTTCGACGCCCCGGTGACCGCCGTCGAGGGGCTCGACGGCGACCGGCCGGTGCTGCGGTACACGCACGGCGGCCGGGAGGAGACGCTGGAGTGCTCCTACGTGGCGGGCTGCGACGGCTCGTTCGGCACCGCCCGCCGGACGCTGCTCGCCACCGGCGCCGCCCGCCTGCACGAGCGCGTCTACCCCTACGCCTGGCTGGGCGTCTTCGCCGACGCCCCGCCCGCCTCCGACGAGCTGATCCTCTCCGGGCACGAGCGCGGCTTCGCCTTGCACAGCATGCGGTCGCCGGAGGTGTCCCGGCTCTACCTCCAGGTACCGGCCGGCACCACGCCGGAGGACTGGCCCGACGACCGGATGTGGGACGAGCTCGACACCCGGCTCGCCGTCCCCGGCCACCCGCTCCACCGCGGCCCGGTGACGGACAAGGCGGTGATCCCGCTGCGCGGCCAGGTCGTGGAGCCGATGCGGTACGGCCGGCTGCTGCTGGCCGGGGACGCCGCGCACCTCGTCCCGCCGACCGGGGCGAAGGGCCTCAACCTCGCCGTCGCGGACGTCGTGACGCTGGCCCGGGGCCTCTCCCACCGGCGCCGGACCGGCTCGACGGCGCTCCTGGACCGCTACTCGGAGCTGTGCCTGCGCCGGGTGTGGCAGGTGCAGGAGTTCTCACACGCCATGACCGTCCTGCTGCACGCGGCGCCGGACGCCGACGCCTACGAGCGGCGGCTGCGCACGGCCCGGCTCGACCGGCTCCTCGGACCCACGGCCGCCGCGGCGGAGTTCGCGGAGAACTACGCGGGGCTGCCGATGGACGCGCCCCTCATCTGAGGGCGGCGGCCGGCAGCCCATGGCCGGCGGCCCCCGGCGAGCTGGGCCCGCCGGCGGGCGATCCGGCGCCCGTCCTCGAACCGCCGGATCCGCCGCGGGCATCCGGAGCCGCCCGGGCCGTCGGCCCTGCCGAAGGGCAACCCATGCCCGTCCCCGAACAGCCGCCCCCCCCTTGGGTAGCCTGCCGCCTCCCCTGGGTAACCACAGCCCATGACGCCCCTCGGCACCCTCCCGCCCCCGCCCCCGTACCTGGGCATACCGCAACGCCGTCCCCAGCAGCCTCCGTTGTCCCTGTTATGCGACCCGGACGCGGTCGAGCTGACCGGCCCGGTCTTCGGCCCCGCCGACGTGGACCCGGCCGACGCCGACCTCACCCGGCAGCACCCCGGCGAGCCGATCGGCGAACGGATCACGGTCGCCGGGCGCGTCACGGACCGGCGCGGCCGGCCGGTGCGCGGCCAGCTCGTCGAGCTGTGGCAGGCCAACGCGGCGGGCCGGTACGCGCACCCGGACGACCGCCACCCCGCCCCGCTGGACCCGAACTTCACGGGGGCGGGCCGCTGCCTCACCGACGACGAGGGCCGCTACCGCTTCGTCACCATCCGGCCCGGCGCGTACCCCCTCGACGGCCGCTCGGACGTCTGGCGCCCGGCGCACCTGCACTTCTCGCTGTTCGGCACGGCCTTCGCCCAGCGGCTGGTGACCCAGATGTACTTCCCGGGCGACCCGCTGCTCGCCCACGACTCCATCGCCCACGCCGTACCGGAGCCCGCCGCCCTCGCCCGGCTGGTCGCCGCGTACGACCCGGCGCTGAACGTCCCGGGCCACGCCCTGGGCCACCGCTGGGACATCGTGCTGGACGGCCCGGCCGCGACCTGGACGGAGGGGAGCCACCGATGACACCCGGCACGCCGTCGCAGACGGCCGGACCGTTCTTCGGCGCCGCCCTGCCGTTCCCCGGCGGCGGCGACCTCGCGCCCGCCGGGCACCCGGAGGCGGTCGTCCTGCACGGGTACGTCCTCGACGGGGAGGGCGCGCCGGTGCCCGAGGCGCTGCTGGAGTTCTGGCAGCCGGCCCCGGACGGCTCCCGCGCGGGCGCGCCGGGGAGCCTGCGCCGGGACGGGGTGACGTTCACCGGCTTCGCCCGCGTCGCGACGCGCGGCGACGGGCACTACGCGCTGCGCACCCTGCCGCCGGGCGGGGTCCCGTACCTCGCGGTGTGCCTGCACCTGCGGGGGCTGCAACGGCACCTGTTCACCCGGGCGTACCTCGCCGCCCCGGCGGACGATCCGCTGCTCGCCGCGGTCCCGGAGGAGCGGAGGGCCACCCTGCTGGCCGTCCGGGAGCCGGACGGACACCGCGCGTACCGCTTCGACGTACGGCTCCGGGGCCCGGGGGAAACGGTCTTCCTGACGATGTGACACACGCGGGGGCGACCGGTGCGGCCGCCCCTGGTGCCGGCTAGCGCGCCGTCCGCTCGTGCACGAACTCGACCAGCCGGGTCAGTGCGGCCGGGTCCGTGGTGGGCAGGACACCGTGCCCGAGGTTGAAGATGTGCCCCTCCAGGCCGCGGGCGGCCTCCAGGACGTCGGCCGCCTTGGCCTCCACGGCCTCGCGCGGGGCGAAGAGCACGGCGGGGTCCAGGTTGCCCTGGATCGCCTTGCCGGGGCCGACGCGCCGGGCGGCCTCGTCCAGCGGCACCCGCCAGTCGGCGCCTACGACGTCCGCGCCCGCCTCGCCCATCAGCTTGAGCAGCTCGCCGGTGCCCACGCCGAAGTGGATGCGCGGCACGCCGTAGCCGGCGACGGCGTCGAAGACCTTGGCGGAGGCGGGCATGACGTGCCGGCGGTAGTCGGCCGGGGCCAGGGCGCCGACCCAGGAGTCGAAGAGCTGCACGGCGGAGGCGCCGGCCTCGATCTGGACCTTGAGGAAGGCGGCGGTGATGTCCGCGAGCCGGTCCAGCAGGTCGGCCCAGAGCTCCGGGTCGCCGTACATCAGGGCCTTGGTGTGCTCGTGGTTGCGCGAGGGGCCGCCCTCGACCAGGTAGCTGGCCAGGGTGAAGGGGGCGCCGGCGAAGCCGATGAGCGGGGTGGCGCCCAGCTCGGCGGTGAGCAGCCGGACGGCCTCGGTCACGTAGGAGACGTCGCCGGCCTCCAGCGGGCGCAGCCGCTCCAGGTCGGCGCGGGTGCGGATGGGCCGCTCGACGACCGGGCCGACGCCGGGCTTGATGTCGAGGTCGATGCCGATGGCCTTCAGCGGCACCACGATGTCGCTGAAGAAGATCGCGGCGTCCACGTTGTGCCGGCGCACCGGCTGGAGGGTGATCTCGGTGACGAGCTCGGGCCGCATGCAGGACTCCAGCATGGGGATGCCCTCGCGGACCTTGCGGTATTCGGGGAGCGAGCGGCCCGCCTGCCGCATGAACCACACCGGCGTGTGCGGCACGGGCTCGCGCCGGCACGCCCTCAGGAACGCCGAATCGTATGCCGCACCGCGGCCCGTCTGCTGCTCGCCCGTCTCACTCATGCCCCAAATCTTCGCACGGGCCGAACGAGTGACCCGCGCATGTGGGTGTCCCTACCCGGAACCGGGGGTCGTTCCGCCTAGTCTTCCGGGCATGGCTGCGGCGCACGGACACCACGAGGACAGTCCGGACGACGTGGGTGGGGAGGGCTCCCCGTCCGTCTTCCGGCAGGCGGTCGCCGGGCTGCAGGGTGTGCTCCTGCGGCCCGAGATCGAACTCGACGCCACCCCGCCGCCCCAGCGGCTGGCCCCCTTCTCCTACGCACTGGAGGCGGCGGTCGTGGTGGACGACGAGGAACTGGCGGACGGGCGGCTGATCCTGCTGCACGATCCGGCCGGGCACGACGCGTGGGGCGGCACCTTCCGCCTGGTCACGCTGGTGCACGCGGATCTGGAGGAGGAGATGGCGGCGGACCCGCTGCTGCCGGAGGTGTGCTGGTCCTGGCTGACCGGGGCGCTGGAGGCGCGCCGGGTGCCGTACGCGGCGCCGAGCGGCACGGTGACGCGGGCCGGCTCGCACTACTTCGGGGGCCTGCGGGAGCGTCCGCCGTCCACGCAGATCGAGATCCGCGCGTCGTGGTCGCCGATCGAGCCGGGCGGGTCCGGCGGGCCGGGGGCCGTGCCGGACACGGCGGCGCACCTGGCCGCCTGGTGCGACCTGCTCTGCCAGATCGCGGGGCTGCCGCCGGGCGGGGCGCCGGAGGCGGGGATCGTGACGCTGCCGCAGCGGCGGGGGCCGCAGAGCCGCTGACGGCGGTTCAGGGGATGTCCCGACGCGGCGTGGGCGCCGCGCCGGGAGTGAGCCGGGCGTGCGCCGATGCCGCCATCGGGGTGACCACCGGAATGATCACCGCCAGGCCGGAATTGCCCGAATTGTTACTCATCAATTCGTGATCATTCCCTAAAGCCGGGCGGTTTGTCTGCCGAAGGGACTTGTGACCCTTCCCGTACGGATCGCCCCGGCTTACCCAAAAGTCGGCACCCGTCCCCGCCACTCCCTCTGGAGGCCTGGTGTCCGTTCTCCTTGAGCAACCTGCGAGCCTCGCCTACCGCCCGACGAAACCGACCGCCATGGTCGTCGTCGCCGACCCCCGCGTCCGCTCCACCGTCACCCGCCACCTGTGGGCGCTGGGGGTGCGGGACGTGATCGAGGCATCGTCCATCGCGGAGGCCCGGCCCCGCATCGGCAACCCGCGCGACATCTGCGTCGCCGACGTCCACCTCCCCGACGGCTCCGGCCTGACCCTGCTGTCCGAGACCCGCGCCGCGGGCTGGCCCAACGGGCTCGCCCTCTCCGCCGCCGACGACATCGGCGCCGTGCGCAACGCCCTCGCGGGCGGCGTCAAAGGCTATGTCGTCACCGGAACCCGTACCAACCTCGGAGTGCCCGGCCGTCCCGGGCTCTCCCCGATCGGCGCGGCGGCCGCGCGGATGCAGCGCCGGCCACCCGGCGCGCCCGGCCACCCCGGCGGCTACCGCGAGCTGTCCGGCCGTGAGGTCGAGGTCCTGCGGCTGGTTGCGGAGGGCCAGTCGAACAAGGCCATCGGCGTCTCCATGGGCCTCTCGGCACTCACCGTCAAGAGCCACCTCGCCCGCATCGCCCGCAAGCTGGGCACCGGCGACCGGGCCGGAATGGTCGCCGTCGCCCTGCGCACCGGCATCATCCACTGACCGCACCCGCCGCCCACGCCCGCCGACGGAACGTTCCGTCGGCGGGCTTCCGTCATCCCCGGATACCCTTGACCGGTGACCGACGCCCAAGAGACCGCAGCAGACCCACCACTGCGAACCACCGGGGGCGGCCCCCCGGACGACGTCGATTCGGCGCCGATCCCCCTGCTGGAACCACGTGAGGGCATCCCGCCGGTCGTCGCCGACCGCGATGCCCTGGCCGCCGTCGTCGCCGCCTTCGCCGGGGGCCGCGGGCCCGTCGCCGTCGACGCCGAGCGCGCGTCCGGCTACCGGTACGGACAGCGGGCCTACCTCGTCCAGCTCCGCCGCGAAGGGGCCGGCTCGGCCCTGATCGACCCCGTCGGCTGCCCCGACCTCTCCTCGCTCGGCGAGGCCATCGGGGACGCCGAGTGGGTGCTGCACGCCGCCACCCAGGACCTCCCCTGTCTCCGCGAGATAGGGATGGCCCCGGCCCGGCTCTTCGACACCGAGCTGGCCGGACGGCTCGCCGGGATCGCGCGGGTGGGGCTCGGCGCCATGGTCGAGAACGTCCTCGGCTACGCCCTGGAGAAGGGCCACTCGGCCGTCGACTGGTCCACCCGCCCGCTGCCCGAGCCCTGGCTGCGCTACGCCGCGCTCGACGTGGAGCTCCTCGTCGACCTGCGCAACGCGCTGGAGAAGGAGCTCGACCGGCAGGGCAAGCTGGAGTGGGCCCACCAGGAGTTCGACGCCATCGCCGCCGCGCCGCCCGCGCCGCCGCGCAAGGACCCCTGGCGGCGCACGTCCGGCATGCACAAGGTGCGCCGGCGCCGGCAGATGGCCGTCGTCCGCGAGCTGTGGACCGCGCGCGACCAGGTCGCGCAGAAGCGCGACGTCTCGCCGGGCAAGGTGCTCGGTGACGGGGCCATCATCGAGGCCGCGCTGAACATGCCGCCCAACGCGAACGCGCTGGCCGCGCTGCCCGGCTTCGGGCCGCGCATGAGTCGGCGTCAGCTGGAGCAGTGGCAGGCGGCGGTGGACCGGGCACGGGCCGTGCCCGAGTCCGAACTCCCGCAGCCCGGGCAGCCGCTGACCGGGCCGCCTCCGCCGCGCGCCTGGGCGGACAAGGACCCCGTGGCGGCGGCGCGGCTGTCCGCGGCGCGGGCGGCGGTGTCGGAGCTGGCGGAACGGCTGACGATGCCTCAGGAGAATCTGATGACGCCGGATACGGTGCGGCGGGTTTGCTGGGAGCCGCCGTCTTCCATCGACGCGGACTCGGTCGCCGCTGCCCTGGCTGCGCACGGTGCGCGGCCCTGGCAGGTCGAGCAGGTGACGCCGGTCCTGGTGCGGGCCCTGCGGGAGGCTTCTGCCTGAGGGGGGTGCCCCGGCCCCTCCCCCAGAGGGGGTACCCCCACTTTCACCGTTTCTTGCGGGGGCCAGCCCCCGCACCCCCGAAACCGCGCTCCGCGCGGTTGTCCTCAAACGCCGGACGGGCTGGATTCAGCCCGTCCGGCGTTTGAGGACGAGCGGCGAAGCCGCGATCACGGGGGTCTGGGGGCTTGCCCCCAGGAATCGGCGAAGGGGCGGGACCGGGGCACAACCCACCAGATGTGACCTTCGCCGCTCCCGCCGGAGGGGCTGTGCAGCTTGGTTACCCGTAAGTAGCATGAGGTTGTCAGCCCGCACCGCGGCGGAGCCGTATCGGCATGCCCGCGCGCAGCGATCCGCACCTGGAGGAGAGCCAACGTGCCTCGTACCGCTAGGGACGTCGTTTTCGTCGACGGCGTCCGCACCCCGTTCGGCAAGGCGGGCCCGAAGGGCATCTACCACGAGACCCGCGCCGACGACCTCGTCATCAAGTGCATCCGTGAGCTGCTGCGCCGGAACCCGAACCTGGACCCCGCCAAGATCGACGAGGTCGCCATCGCCGCGACCACGCAGATCGGCGACCAGGGCCTGACCCTGGGGCGTACGGCCGGGATGCTCGCGGGTCTGCCGCAGACCGTGCCCGGCATGTCCATCGACCGGATGTGCGCCGGTGCCATGACCGCCGTGACGACCGTCGCCGGCGGCGTGTCCTTCGGCGCGTACGACATCGCCCTCGCCGGCGGTGTCGAGCACATGGGCCGCCACCCGATGGGCGAGGGCGTCGACCCCAACCCGCGCTTCCTCTCGGAGAAGCTGGTCGACGAGTCCGCCCTGGTCATGGGGATGACGGCGGAGAACCTGCACGACCGCTACCCGCACCTCACCAAGGAGCGCGCGGACGCCTACGCGGTCCGCAGCCAGGAGAAGGCCGCCAAGGCGTACGCCGACGGCAAGATCCAGGCCGACCTCGTGCCGATCTCCGTGCGCCGCACCACGCCCGAGGGCGGGGAGCTGGGCTGGGGCCTGGTCACGGCCGACGAGCCGATGCGCCCGGGCACCACGATGGAGGGCCTGGCCAACCTCAAGACGCCGTTCCGCCCGCACGGCCGGGTCACCCCGGGCAACGCCTCGGGCCTCAACGACGGCGCCACGGCCTCGCTGATCGCCGCCGAGGACGTGGCGCGCGAGCTGGGCCTGCCGGTCCGGATGCGCCTCGTCTCGTACGCCTTCGTCGGCGTCGAGCCCGAGGTCATGGGCTACGGCCCGATCCCGGCGACCGAGAAGGCCCTCGCCAAGGCCGGCCTGTCGATCGACGACATCGGCCTGTTCGAGCTCAACGAGGCGTACGCCGTGCAGGTGCTCGCGCTCCTGGACCACTACGGCATCGCGGACGACGACCCGCGCGTCAACCAGTACGGCGGCGCCATCGCGTTCGGCCACCCGCTGGCCTCGTCCGGCGTCCGCCTGATGACCCAGCTGGCCCGGCAGTTCGAGGAGCAGCCGCACGTCCGCTACGGCCTCACCTCGATGTGTGTCGGCCTCGGCATGGGCGGCACGGTCATCTGGGAGAACCCGCACTTCGAGGGGGACAAGTGAGCACCACCACCGAACTGTTGAAGGGTGCGGCCGAGCTGTTCCCCGGCGAGGTCGTCACGCAGGCGCACGTGCGCCACTTCGACCTCCCGCTGGGTGCCGGCACGTTCGCGCTGATCACGCTGGACAACGGCCTGGACCACACCAAGCCGACCACCTTCGGCCCGCAGTCGCTGGCCAACCTCGACGCGGCGATCGACCAGGTCGAGGCGGAGGCCAAGGCCGGGAAGATCGTCGGCGTCGGCGTCACCGGCAAGCCGTTCATCTTCGCCGTCGGCGCCGACCTCAAGGGCGTCGAGCTGCTGAAGACCCGCGAGGACGCGCTGGCCATCGGCAAGGGCGGCCACGACGTCTTCAAGCGGCTGTCGTCGCTGGCCGTGCCCACCTTCGCGTACTACAACGGCGCGGCGATGGGCGGCGGCGTCGAGGTCGGGCTGCACTGCTCGTACCGGACGGTGTCCAAGGCGATCCCGGCCTTCTCGCTGCCCGAGGTCTTCCTCGGCCTGCTGCCCGGCTGGGGCGGCTGCGTGCTGCTGCCGAACCTCATCGGCGCGGACCGCGCGGTCTCCGTGATCGTCGAGAACTCCCTCAACCAGAACCGGCAGCTCAAGGGCAAGCAGGTCTTCGAGCTCGGCATCGCCGACGCGATCTTCGAGGGCGCGGACTTCCTGGAGCAGTCGCTGGCCTGGACCGCCGCCGTCCTCAAGGGCGAGCTCCAGGTCTCCCGCCCCGAGGTGGACCGCGGCGAGGCGTGGGACGCGGCCGTCGAGCGCGGCCGGGCCTTCGCCGACTCCAAGGTGCACGGCGCCGCCCCCGCCGCCTACCGCGCGCTGGAGATCATCTCCGCGGCGAAGAACGGCGACCTGCGCCAGGGCTTCGACGCCGAGAGCGAGGCGCTGGCCGACCTCATCATGGGCGAGGAGCTGCGCAGCGGCATCTACGCCTTCAACCTGGTGCAGAAGCGTGGCAAGCGCCCGGCCGGCGCGCCGGACAAGTCGCTGGCCCGCCCGGTCACCAAGGTGGGCGTCGTCGGCGCCGGCCTGATGGCCTCCCAGCTGGCGCTGCTGTTCGCCCGCCGCCTGGAGGTGCCGGTCGTCATGACCGACATCGACCAGGAGCGCGTCGACAAGGGCGTGAAGTACGTCCACGACCAGATCGACATGCTGCTGCTCAAGGGCCGCGTCAACCAGGACAAGGCCAACCGCCTCAAGGCCGCGGTGACGGGCTCCCTCGACAAGGCCGCCGCCTTCGGCGACGCGGACTTCGTCATCGAGGCCGTCTTCGAGGAGATGGGCGTCAAGCAGCAGGTGTTCGCCGAGGTCGAGGCGGTCGTGCCGGAGCACACCATCCTCGCCACCAACACCTCCTCGCTGTCCGTCAGCGAGATGGCGTCGAAGCTGAAGCACCCCGAGCGGGTCGTCGGCTTCCACTTCTTCAACCCGGTCGCGATCCTGCCGCTGCTGGAGATCGTGCGCGGCGAGCGGACCGACGACGCGGCGCTGGCCACCGCGTTCGGCGTGGCCAAGAAGCTGAAGAAGACCGCGGTGCTGGTGAAGGACGCCCCGGCGTTCGTCGTCAACCGCATCCTGGTCCGCTTCATGGGCGAGATCCAGAACGCCATCGACGAGGGCACCCCGGTCGCCGTCGCCGAGAAGGCCGTCGAGCCGCTCGGGCTGCCGATGTCGCCGCTGGTGCTGCTGGAGCTGGTCGGTCCGGCGATCGGTCTGCACGTCTCCGAGACGCTGGCCGGCGCGTTCCCCGACCGCTTCAAGGTCTCCCCCAACCTGGCCGCCCTGGTCAAGGCGGGCAAGCGCGGCTTCTACGTCCACGACTCCGGCAAGCCGGAGCTGGACCCCGAGGTCGTCGCCCTCCTCAAGCAGGGCGACACCGTCCTGACGGAGGAGCAGGTGCGCGCCCGCGTCCTGGAGGGTGTGGCGCAGGAGATCGGCCTCATGCTGGCCGAGGGGGTCGTGGCGGAGGCTCAGGACATCGACCTGTGCCTCATCACCGGGGCCGGCTGGCCCTTCCACCTGGGCGGCGTCACGCCGTACCTGGACCGTGAGGGCGTCTCCGAGCGCGTCAACGGCAAGCGGTTCCTGGAGCCGGGCGTCGCGAGCGTGCCGGCGTAACAACGGCCCGGAGCGACAACGCCTGGGGCCGTGCGGACAGCGTCCGCGCGGCCCCTTGCCGTACCTTGCCGTACCCCTTGTCGTGCCCGGCTCCCGCACGGGCGGTAATTCCGTGGCCGTGGATCTCCGCCCTTGTTACCCTTCTTCCCGCGGGGCGGCTCCGGAACGTGCTTCCTTCTCTCTTCTCTGACGCCAGTGCGTTCGCTTCCCGCCCCGCCACCGACTTCTTTGTTTTCCGGCACCCCCGGCACCGGCCGGGCGGTGCCGTGTCATTTCCGGCGCGCTCGCCGGTGGGGGAGGAGCACGATGACGGCGTCCACCACGTCCGGAACCACCGGCGACGGCCGGAGCCTTGCCGCCGTGCTGCTGTCCCGGCGCGGCGTCGTCCACCTGCCCGCCGCGTCGGGCACCCGGCCGGCGCCGGGGGACGCGGTCGCCCTGCTGGAAGCCGACCTGCTGGACCGCGGCCACCTGCTCTCCGCCGGGCTCCGGCAGGCCCTGTCGCTGCTGGACGCCCCGACCCTGGCCGCCGAGGGCCGTGCCCTGCTGCGGGACGTCGACCACGCTTTGGGCGCGAACGTCGCCCACACCCCGCTGTTCCACGGGTTCCCGGACACGACGCCCGACGACGGGCTCGTCTTCTGGGTCGACCGCGTCCTCACCCTGCTGTGCCAGTCGCCGCACCGGCCGTGCGTGCTGTGCGGCACCGAGGGCACCGTGCACGCCGTCGCCCCGTGCGCGCACCTCGTGTGCCGGGCGTGCTTCGACGGCGCCGAGTTCGCCGCCTGCCCCGTCTGCCGCCGCCGCGTCGCGGCCGACGAGCCCTTCCTGCTCCCCAAGACCCCGCGCCCGGCGGGCGGCGCCGAGCGCGCCCTCCCCGAGCGGCTGCGCGTCCTGGCCCACGGCGGCGACCCCGACGCCCGCGACGCGGCCGCCCGCGAGGAACTCAACCGTCTGCTCGCCCGCACCGGCGCCCTCTCCCCCCAGGACGCCGACGATCTGGACGTCCTCCTGGCCACCCGGGACCGCGCCACGCTCGACTGGCTCCCGGGGGACGTCCCGGGCCGGGAGACCAAGGCCCGCCTCCTGGCCTGGCTCCTCGCCGACCCCGCCGCCCTCCCAGTCGTGCTGCCCGCGGCCACCGCCCTCCTCACCACCGCGACGGATGTCCTCCGGCTGCTCGTCGTCCGCTCCGGGGGCGACGCGGGCCTGGTCGACGTCCCGCGCTTCGGTCCCGTCCCGCGCCCGCTGCGCCGTGCGTTGCTCTCCGTCCTCGACGGCCTCGACCCGGTGCTGGTGGCCGAGGACATGCGACGCCACAAGACGGCGTGGAAGCACGCCGCGGAGCGGCTGCACCCCTTCGAGCAGGCGGCGCGCCACCCGCGGGCGGCCCTCGCCTTCGCGGCCCTGCGCGGCTTCCGGCTCTCCGACGACCGCCTGTCCCGGCTGCTCCGCGCCACGGCGGCAGGCGGGCTCGGGAACGTGGTGGCCCTGCCTCTCTGGGCGTCCCGTGTGGAGAGCGCGCTCGCCGCCGGGGACGCCCCCGCCGCCCTGGCGCTGCTCACCCGGCGGCCGGGAGAGCTGGTACGCCGGCTCGACTATCTGCTGCGGCTGGCGTCCGACCCGGACGTCGTGCTGTCCGCCCTCGGCCCGGCGGCGGCCCGGGTCTCCCCCGCCGTGCTGCTGTCGGCGCTCGGCGCACTCCGTGTCCGGGCGGCCGAGGGCCGGGACCGGGTGTTCTTCCCCAAGGGCGGCACCGCGAAGGCGCACATCGTCCCCGACGAGCGTCCCGCGCTGCCCGCCGACGTGGTCGCCCGCACCGTGGACGTCCTGACCGGCGAAGTGCTGCGCCGCGCCGGCACCCTGCCGCCGGTCGAGGCCGCGGTCGTCGACGCCACGCTCGACGGCGTGACCGCCCCCTTCACCGAACGCACGGCCTCCCGCGCCCTGGTGACGCTCCCCCGCGGCAGCGAACTCCCCGTGCCCGACGGACGGACGCTGCGCCTCTTCCTGCACTGGACCGAGAGCGCGGCCTCCGGCAGGACCGACCTGGACCTGTCCACCGCGATGTACGACGCCTCCTGGCGGCACATCGGTACCTGCGACTACACCAACCTGCGGTTCCGCGGCTCCGCCGCCGTCCACTCCGGCGACCTCACCAGCGCGCCGCCCCCGGACGGTGCGAGCGAGTTCGTCGACCTGGACCTGGACGAGCTGGCCGAGACCGGCGTGCGGTACGTCGTCGCCGTCGTCTTCTCCTACAACAGCGTGCCCTTCGAGGACCTCGCCGAGGGATTCGCCGGGCTCATGGTCCGCGACGAGCCCGGCGGCAAGGGGCAGGTGTTCGACCCGCGCCAGGTCGAGCAGCGCTTCGACCTCACGGGACGGTCCCGCGCCTGCGTACCGCTGGTGGTGGACGTGGCGGACCGCACGATGCGCTGGCTGGACATCGCCAAGGGCGTCACCGGTACGCATCACGCGGTGCACCGGCACGCCGACGATCTGGCGCTGCTCGGACGGGGGCTCACCGGGCTCTTCGACTCCGGCGCCCGGGTGGGGCTCGGGGAGCTCGCGCGTCTGCACGCGGCGGCTCGGGCCCGTGTCGTCGTGGTACGGCGCGAGGACGGGTCGCGGCGTAGTCACCGGCGGCGGGCCGGGGAGGACGCCGCGGACTTCGCTCGGCGGATCGGGTCCGCCGATGTGGACGCGCTCGTCGACGAACCTGCGCCCGGGCTGGCGTTCCTCTACCACGGGGATGTGGAAGTGGCGCCTGGTGCGGAGGTGTTCGCCCTGCACCCGCGGGGTCTGGAGGCGGATTCCTTGCGGCTGGTGACGGCTGCGGATGTGGTCGCCGCGCTGGGTTAGGGTCCCCTGAAGCGCGGTGCGCTTCGGGGCGCGGGGGATGACCCCGCGGAAGCGGTGAAGGGCGGGACCGGGGCACCGCCCGCCGCAGGCGCTACACGCGCACCCAGCGCCCCAACGCCAGCCCCGCCTCGTCCTTCTGCCGCGTCACGCACAACCCGCCGTCAGGCGCGAAAGCCGCCAGCACCACCCGCCCCAGGGCGTCGAGCGCCATCGCGGGCGCGCCCACGCACGCCTCCCCGGTCTTCGACCAGAACGCCCCCGCCGCCTCGTCCCCCGTGGGGTAAGCGGCAACAGCCGGCAAGCCGGAAGCGGTCCGCTGCGCGAGGACCGTGCAGTCGTGGCCGTCGATGGTGGTGCGGACGGCGGCGACGGGGCCGGTGCCCTCGTCGTCGGAGGGGCCGAGGAGGGCGGGGACGACGTCGTCCTCGGGGTCGCCGACGGCGCGGGTGTGGACGCGCAGGGCGGAGTCGGCGGTGTCGCGCCAGAAGTGGCTGACGCGGCCGTCGCCGGCGTCGAGGCAGGAGGCGGAGCCGGGCAGCGGCGCGGCCGGGATGTTGCGCACCCGCTTCAGGGGGCCGCCGGGCTGCTCCTGCCGCCAGCTCTGGACGCTGCCGTCGCAGGGGGCGAGGAGTTCGGCGCGCCCGTCCTCGGTCACGGTCGCGGCGAGGGAGTCGAGGACGTTGCTGCCCTTCATGTCCGTCCAGGCGCCCCAGACGCCCTTGGCGTCCTGGCGGCGGCCGCAGACGCCGCCGCCCGCGTTCCGGAGGAAGACCTGCGGGCCGTTCTTGTCTACGACCACGACGGGGGCCCCGATCCGGGCGGCGCGCTCGCGGTCCTGGCCGTAGGGGGTGCCGAGCGAGCGCCAGGGCGTCAGGGCCCGGCCGGGCTGGAACTGGGTCGCGTAGACGACGTCCGTGTCGGTGTGGCCGTCGTCCGTCCGCCGGCTGCGGACGCCGAAGAGGTAGACGTACCCCTGCGGGGTGCGGCAGAGCGAGAGGTGGGGCTCCAGGCCGGGGACGGTGAGCTGCTCGGGGCCCGTCCAGTCCGGGCCGCCGGGGCGGGTCTCGGTCCAGCGCAGCAGGCCGTTGGCGGCGGGCGCGTAGGCCGTGAGCCGGCCGTCCTGTCCCCGCAGCAGCCAGCCGGTCGTGGGGGTGGCCGTCCGTGCCATGACTCGCTGCCAGCCTCTCTCTGCCCCAATTCCGCGTCGCGCGGAGCCGTTTCACCGGCGTTTTCCGACCCCCGACAATAACATTGCGCAGGTGAGCGCATTCCGGTTCGCGGTCGGCGTGCGAGCCTGGTCGGTATGGCCGATGTGAACGCCGGCGAGAACGCCGGAACGACCGAGCCCGGGCCCCTGCTCGTCGTCGACGCCGCCAACGTCGTGGGCAGCGTGCCCGACGGCTGGTGGCGGGACCGCCGCGGGGCCACCGAGCGGCTGCGCGACGCCCTGGCCCCGTACGCGGCCGGCGGCCTGCCGGACGTGCTGCCGCCGCTGCCCGGCCCGCTGGACGTCGTCCTGGTGGTGGAGGGCGCGGCGCGCGGGACGGAGCCGGTGCCGGGGGTGCGGGTGGACGCGGCGGGCGGCAGTGGGGACGACCGGATCGTCGAGGTGGTGGCCGGGGAGCGGGCCCGGGGGCGGCGGTGCGTGGTGGCGACCGCCGACCGGGAGCTGCGGGCGCGGGTCGCGGAGCTCGGCGCGGAGACGGTGGGGCCGCGGACGGTACGGCCCTGACGTCTTGTGACGGTCCGCCGCGGCAGCGCGGCGGGCCTCACCGCACGACCTCACCGCCGCGCGTACAGCACCGCCCCCTCCACGCTCCCCACGCGCGCGTACCCGCCCCGCAGGAAGGCCCGCAGCGTGGGCACCCGGGCCACGGCGTACGGCCGGCCCCGGGAGTCGTCCACGACCAGCGCCGGGGGGCGGGCCCGCAGTTCGCGGCGGAGGACGGGCCAGCCGCCCGGCACCCCGTACGCCTCCCCGACGGCCGAGGCGTCCCGGCCGCCGCTGTAGTTGGTGAGCAGTCCGGCCGTCAGGAAGCGGCCGGCGGGCGGGCGTCCGGCGAACCAGTACTGCTCGGGGTGCATGCCCCAGATCAGCACCGGGTCGGCGGGGGCGGTCCTGGCCCGCACCGCGTCCGCGACCCGCAGCGAGTGCGGCAGCTCGGGCGGGGTGGCGAGCAGTCCGGCGGTCAGGAAGGCGGCGCAGGACAGGGCGCAGAGGGCGCCGGCGACGCGCCGGGCCGCGTCGGGGAGGGCGCGCAGGGCGGCGGTGGCCAGCAGGGTGAGGGGCGGGATCAGCTGGAGGTAGTAGTGGCCGAAGAAGTGGAAGCCGGTGGTGACGGCCACCGCGGAGGCGATCAGCCACAGCCACAGCTCGGGCGGCGCGACCCGGCGGCGGGCCAGCAGGAGGAGGCAGACGGGGGCGAGCAGGCCCGCGCAACTGGTGGTCAGGACCCCCGCGTTGGCGACGGCCCGGGCGGCGGAGGCGGCGACCGTGCCCTCGACGGACGCGTAGCTGCCGGAGCCGGTCACGCACCAGAACAGCAGCCGGGCCGGGCCGCACGCCCAGGCGACGGCGGCGACGGGCAGGGTGACGCCGAGCGCGAGGGCGGCCGTGCCGCCGCGGGCGGCGGGGCGGGTGGTCCAGAGCATCAGCAGGACGGGGGCGAGGACCGCTCCCCCGGTCTGCTTGGTCAGCAGGGCCGCCGCCGTCGCCAGGCCGGCCCGGCCCCACCGGCCGCGGTCGGCGCACCACATGGCGGCGGCCGTCCACGGGACGGCGAACACCTCGAAGGTGGCGGCCTGGGCGTCCTCGGGCTCCAGGCCGATGGAGACCAGCAGGTAGAGCACCCCGGCCGTGCGCCCGGCGCGCTCGCCCCAGCGGCGGCGGGCGAGCGAGGCCAGCAGTACGGCCGTCACCAGCTGGGCCGCCACGGCCAGCCCTTTGAGCGGCAGCAGCGAGCCGTCGCCGAAGGCCCGGAAGCACGCCTCGTACAGCCAGGGCAGCAGGGGCGGCTTGCGGTCGACGACGGTGCGGTAGAGGACGGCGCCGTGGGTGAGCATCCGGGCCTGGGTGGCGAGGAAGCCCTCGTCCGGGTTCCACAGCGGGCGGAGGAAGGACGGCAGCCGGGTGACGAGGGCCAGGGCGGTCAGGACGGGCAGCAGCCCGGCCCAGAAGGGCAGCCCGCGCCGGGGACCCGGGGACGGCGGCTCGGCGCTCGCCCGGGGGCGGGGGACGGCGACGGGGGCCGGGACGGCGGCGACGTGCTGCGCGGCGGACATGCGGCCAACCTAGGGCTCCGTACGTTCCGGCGGCGGGTGACATACGGAGCCGTCAGGGAGGAATCAGGGACGAGGCGGGGCGGAGTCGGGGGTGCGTCGGGGAGCGGGTCGGGGGCGGGTCGGGGACGGGTCGGGGAAAACCCCGGCTGGGCCGGGCGGGCCCCCGTCAGCGTCCGCCCGGGCCCGGCCCCGCCGCCTTCGTCGAGGCCGGTGCCGCGGCCTCCGCCGCCACCCTGCTGTGCCGCTTGCCGTACGCGAAGTAGACGAGGACGCCCACGGCCATCCACACGGCGAACCGCAGCCAGGTCTCCGCCGGGAGGTTGAGCATCAGCCAGAGCGAGGCCAGCACGGACAGCACCGGCACGGCGGGCACGAACGGGGTGCGGAAGGCGCGCGGCAGGTCGGGGCGGGACCGGCGGAGCAGGACGACGCCGAGGGCGACGACGATGAAGGCGAAGAGGGTCCCGATGTTGACGAGCTCGGCCAGCACGTCGATGGAGGTGAACCCGGCGACGACCGCGACGACGGCCCCGAGGAGGAGCGTCGAGCGGTAGGGCGTGCCGTAGCGGGGGTGCACGGTGGAGAAGACGCGCGGCAGCAGTCCGTCGCGGCTCATCGCGAAGAACACCCGGCTCTGCCCGAGCAGCAGGATCATGCAGACGGAGGTGAGGCCGACGGCCGCCCCGAAGCTGATCAGCCCGGCCCAGAAGGGGTGCCCGGCGTCCTTGAAGGCGTCGGCGAGCGGCGCGTCGACGGAGAGTCGGCTGTACTTCTGCATGCCGGTGACGACGACGGAGACGGCCACGTAGAGCACCGTGCAGATGACGAGCGAGCCGAGGATGCCGCGCGGCACGTCGCGCTGCGGGTTGTGGGTCTCCTCGGCGGCGGTGGCGACGATGTCGAAGCCGATGAAGGCGAAGAAGACCACGGCGGCGGCCGAGAAGATGCCCATGACGCCGAAGTGGGACGGCGTGAAGCCGAAGAGGAGCTGGGAGAGGGGGGCGGCCAGCCCGCTGCCGCCCGCGCTGCCCTGGGAGGGCGGGATGAACGGGTCGTAGTTGGCGCCGGTGACGAAGAACGAGCCGGCGATGATGACGATGAGGACGACCGTCACCTTCACGCCCACCACGACGGAGGTGACGCGCGAGGACAGCTTCATCCCGACGACCAGGATCGCGGTGAGCACCAGCACCAGGACGCAGGCGAGCAGGTCGAACCCGAAGTCGCCGTGGTGCGGTCCGGAGAGGGCCGCGGGGAAGTGCCAGCCCGCAGTGTCGAACAGCGAGCGGATGTAGCCGGACCAGCCGACGGAGACCACGGCGCAGCCCAGCGCCAGCTCCAGGATCAGGTCCCAGCCGATGATCCAGGCGGGCAGCTCGCCTAGGGAGGCGTACGAGAAGGTGTACGCGGAGCCGGCCACCGGCACGGTGGAGGCGAACTCGGCGTAGCACAGCGCGGCCAGGCCGCAGACGATGCCGGCGAGCACGAAGGACAGGGCCACGGAGGGTCCGGCGCTCTCCTTGGCGACCTTGCCGGTGAGGACGAAGATGCCGGTGCCGATGACGACGCCCACGCCGAAGACGGTGAGGTCGAGGGCGGAGAGGGACTTCTTGAGGACGTGTTCCGGTTCCTCGGTGTCCCGGATGGACTGCTCCACCGTCTTCGTCCGGAACACTCCGCTCCTGCCGCGGTCGTTCCGGGTCGGTCGCTCCGTGGCCATCGGCCCACCTCCACCAGTCGCGGCGCGCGGACGTACCGCGTAGGCGGCCGTACCGCGTCGTCCCTGAACTGAGCGAGTGTCCGTTATGTCCGGGTCTGGACTCGGGTGGCCACAGCCTCTCCGTCGCCGGATTCACCCGATGGAGGGCAGCCGGGGGGACGCGCGAGGGCCGGCCGGACCACTCCGGGAGGAGGGTCCGACCGGCCCTGGGGTGCTGTCGGGCGGTCAGTCGCGGACGGCCTCGGCGGGCTCGCCCGGACCGTCCGCGCCGGGGAGCGGCGTGCTGTCAGCGGTCTCCACGGAGGTCCCGTCGAGCTTGGCGACCAGTCCGGTGACCTGGCGGGCGATGTCCGGGGCGGTCAGCCCGATCTCGGCCATGACCTCCTTGCGGGAGGCGTGGTCGAGGAAGCGCGGCGGGATGCCGAAGTCGCGCAGCGGCAGGTCGACGCCGGCGTCCCGGAGCGCCTGCGCGACGGCCGAACCGACGCCGCCCACCCGGCCGTTGTCCTCGACGGTGACGACGACGCGGTGCTCCCGGGCCAGGCCCGGCAGCGCCTCGTCGACCGGCTTGACCCAGCGCGGGTCGACGACGGTGGAGGAGATGCCCTGCTTGTCGAGCAGGTCGGCGATCTCCAGGCACATGGGCGCGAGGGCGCCGACGGAGACGATCAGGACGTCCGGCCTGACGGCGCCCTCGGCGGGCTTCCGCAGCACGTCCATGCCGCCGACCCGGCCGACGGCCTCGACGGCCGGTCCGACCGTGCCCTTGGAGTAGCGCACGACGGTCGGGGCGTCGTCGACCTCGACGGCCTCGCGGAGCTGGGCGCGGACCTGGTCGGCGTCGCGCGGGGCGGCGATCCGCAGGCCGGGCACGACCTGGAGGATCGACATGTCCCACATGCCGTTGTGCGAGGCGCCGTCGTCGCCGGTGACGCCGGCGCGGTCGAGGACGAAGGTGACGCCGCACTTGTGCAGGGCCACGTCCATCAGGACCTGGTCGAAGGCGCGGTTGAGGAACGTCGCGTAGACCGCGAAGACCGGGTGCAGGCCGCCCGTCGCCAGGCCGGCCGCGGAGGTGGCGGCGTGCTGCTCGGCGATGCCCACGTCGTAGACGCGGTCCGGGAACTCCTGGGCGAACTTGCCCAGGCCGACCGGCTGCATCATCGCGGCCGTGATCGCGACGATGTCCTCGCGCTCGCGGCCCAGCGCGACCATCTCGTCGCCGAAGACCGAGGTCCAGCTCGCGCCGGAGGCGGCGACCGGCAGGCCGGTGTCGGGGTGGATGACGCCGATGCCGTGGAAGCGGTCCGCCTCGTGCTGCTCGGCGGGCTGGTAGCCGCGGCCCTTCTCGGTGAGGCAGTGGACGATCACCGGGCCGTTGAAGCGCTTGGCGCGCTGCAGGGCGGACTCCAGGGCCTCGATGTCGTGGCCGTCGATCGGGCCGACGTACTTCAGGCCCAGGTCCTCGAACATGCCCTGGGGGGCGATGAAGTCCTTGAGGCCCTTCTTGGCGCCGTGCAGCGTCTCGTACAGCGGCTTGCCGACGACCGGGGTGCGCTCCAGCAGGTCCTTGCCGCGGGCCAGGAAGCGCTCGTAGCCGTCGGTGGTGCGCAGGGTGGCCAGGTGGTTGGCAAGGCCGCCGATGGTGGGCGCGTAGGAGCGCTCGTTGTCGTTGACGACGATCACGAGCGGGCGGTCCTTGGCCACGGCGATGTTGTTCAGCGCCTCCCAGGCCATGCCGCCGGTGAGCGCGCCGTCGCCGATGACGGCGGCGACGTGCCGGTCGTGGCGGCCCAGCACCTGGTTGGCCTTGGCCAGGCCGTCGGCCCAGCCGAGGACTGTGGAGGCGTGGCTGTTCTCGATGACGTCGTGCTCGGACTCCTCGCGCGAGGGGTAGCCCGAGAGGCCGCCCTTGGCCCGCAGCCGGGAGAAGTCCTGGCGGCCGGTGAGCAGCTTGTGCACGTACGCCTGGTGCCCGGTGTCGAAGAGGATCTTGTCCTTGGGCGAGTCGAAGACGCGGTGCAGGGCGATCGTGAGCTCGACCACACCGAGGTTGGGGCCGAGGTGGCCACCGGTCTTGGAGACGGCGTCGACGAGGAAGGTGCGGATCTCCGCGGCCAGCCGGTCGAGCTGCTCGGGGCTCAGCCGGTCAAGATCGCGCGGTTCCCTGATGCGGGTCAGCAGGGCCACCCGTGCCTCCTTAAGCTGTCGAGCTTTTGCCGGTCGGTCGAGTCTAATCTTCCGCTTGGCGTGGCGGTGAACGGGTGAGGGGATGTATGTCACCCGGATGCTCGGTGGTGGGGTCTGGGGGTGGGGGTGCCCCGGTCCCGCCCTTTCACCGTTTCCTGGGGCTGCGCCCCAGACCCCGCTTGTCGCGGCTCCGCCGCTCGTCCTCAAGCGCCGGACGGGCTGGATTCAGCCCGTCCGGCGCTTGAGGACAGCGCGCGCAGCGCGCTTCGGGGGTCTGGGGGCTCGCCCCCAGGAATCGGCGAAGGGGTGGGACCGGGGCACCGCCCGCCGCAGGCGCTACGCCCGCCCAGCCGTCCGCTGCGTCCGGCGCGAGACCGAGTCGATCACCACGGCGGCCAGCAGCACCGCACCAGTGATCATGTACTGAACCGCCGAGGCGATCCCCAGAAGCGCCATCCCCGAAGCGATCGACTGGATGACCAGCACACCGAGCAGCGCGGACCAGGTCTTGCCCCGGCCACCGAACAGACTCGTCCCGCCGATCACCGCCGCCGCGATGGCGTTCATCAGCAGGCTGCCCGCCCCCGAGGACTGGTTCGCCGCGTTGATCTGGGAGGCCAGGAACATCCCGCCCAGCGCCGCCATCGTCCCGGAGAGCGCGAAGACCGAGATCCGGACCGTCGCCACGTCGATGCCGGCCCGGCGGGCCGCCTCGACGCCGCCGCCGAGGGCGAAGACCTTGCGGCCGTAGCGGGTGCGGCGCAGCACGAGGTCGAGGGCGACGACGACGCCGACGAAGATCACGACGGCCAGCGGGAGGCCCTTGTACTGGTTGAACACCCAGGCCACCGCGTAGGCGGGCACCGCCAGGGCGGCCGTGCGCAGCACGATCTCGGCGAACGGCCGGCTGGGCACCTGGGCGGCGGTCCGCCGGTGGGCGTCGCGCCAGGCGACCAGGAAGTAGGCCAGGACAGTGGCCGTGGCCAGCCCGTAGGCGGCGGAGATGTCCTCGAAGTAGTGGTTGGTGAGCTTGGCGACGAGCCCCGAGTCGTCGAGGTTGATCGTCCCGTTGGACCCCAGGACCTCCAGCATCAGGCCGTTCCAGCCCAGCAGCCCGGCCAGCGTCACGACGAACGCGGGCACGCCGATCCGGGCGAAGAAGAAGCCGTGGATCACTCCGGCGACCGTGCCGGTGAGGAGCGCCAGGATCAGCGCGAGCCACTCGGGCATGCCGTGGTTGACGTTGAGCACCGCGAAGACCGCCGCCGCCAGGCCGCTGACCGAGCCGACGGAGAGGTCGATCTCGCCCAGGATGAGGACGAAGACGATGCCGACGGCGATCAGGCCGGTGCCCGCCGCGGTGATGAAGAGGTTGGAGAGGTTCTCGGCGCCGAGGAAGGCCGAGTCCTGGAGCTGGAACACCAGGCAGATGACGATCAGGCCGACGACGACGGGGAGCGAGCCCAGCTCGCCGCTGCGCAGCTTGCGGACGAATTCGCCCCAGTAGCCGGCGAAGCCCTCCTGGCGGACCAGCAGCCGCGGGTCGACGGGGGTGGCGACGGCCGGGGCGGCGGGCTGGGGGCCCTCGGGGGTCTTGGAGAGGTCGGTGGTCATGCCCGGTCCTCCGCGATGCGGGCCTTACGGCGGGTGACAGCGTTGTCAGTGGCGCCGGTGATGGCCGAGACGATCTCTTCCTGGGAGGTGGTGCGCACGGCGAAGACCCCGTTGTTCCGGCCGAGGCGCAGCACCGCCACGCGGTCGGCGACGGCCTGGACGTCGGCCATGTTGTGGCTGATGAGGATCACGCCGAGACCTCGCTCGCGGAGCCGTTCCACCAGGTCGAGGACCTGCGCGGTCTGCTCCACGCCGAGCGCGGCGGTGGGCTCGTCGAGGATGACGACCTTGGGCTCGCCGAGCAGCGAGCGGGCGATGGCGACGGTCTGCCGCTGGCCGCCGGAGAGGGCGGCGACGGGGATCCGGACGCTGGGGATGCGGATGGACAGGGTGGCGAGCAGCTCGCGGGCCCGGCGCTCCATCTCGACCTCGTCCAGCACTCCGGCGCGGGAGATCTCCCGGCCGAGGAAGAGGTTGCCGACGACGTCGAGGTTGTCGCAGAGGGCGAGGTCCTGGTAGACGGTGGCGATGCCGAGCTCCTGGGCGGTGTGCGGCCGGTCGATGGTGACGGGCCGCCCCTCCCACTCGATGACGCCGTCGTCGGCGGGCGCGACGCCCGCGATGGTCTTGACGAGGGTGGACTTGCCGGCGCCGTTGTCGCCCACCAGGGCGACCACCTCACCGGGACGGATCTCCAGCTCCACGTCGGTCAGCGCCTGGACGGCACCGAACCGCTTGGAGATCCCGCGCAACGCCAGTACGGGTGCGGCGGACATGTGGATCAGCTCCTCGGGCGGGCGCCCTACTTGAGGCCGGCGGCGTCGCAGGCGGACTTGTACTTGCTGGTGCAGATCTCCTGGAGGGTGAAGAAGCCCTCCTTGCCGACGTACTTCGGGAGGTCGGCCTTGGTGAGGGCGAAGGGGTCGACGATGATCGACGGGATCTTCTGCTCGCTGCCGCTGTCGACGGTGGTCTTGGCGACGCCGTCCAGCTTCTTGCCCTGCGCGAGCGCGACGGCCATGGTGGCCGCGGCCTCCGTCTCGGGTACGTACGGCTTGTAGACGCTCATGAACTGCTCGTCGGCGAGGATCCGCTGGACGGCGGAGAGCTCGGCGTCCTGGCCGGTGACCGGGGGAAGTTTGCCGAAGCCGGCGGCCTTGAGCGCGGTGATGATGCCGCCCGCCATACCGTCGTTCGCCGAGTAGACGCCGACGATGTTCTCCTTGCCGAGCGAGGAGATCGCGCCCTTCATGTTCTCGTTGGCGTTCTCCGGCTTCCACTCCTTGGTGTCGTACTCCTTGCCGACCTTCACCTTTCCGTCGAGCACGGAATGGGCGCCGTCCTTGTACATCTTGGCGTTGGGGTCGGTGACCGAGCCGTTCATCATCACGATCTGGCCCTTGCCGGCGTTGTCGCCGAGTTCCTTGAGCAGCGACTCGCCCTGGATCTTTCCGACCCGCTCGTTGTCGACGGAGGTGTAGGCGTCGACCGGGCCCTCGGCGAGCCGGTCGTAGGCGACGACGGGAATCCCCTTGTCATGCGCCTTCTTCACCGAGCTCGCTATCGACTTGGCGTCCACGGCGTCGACGATCAGCGCGTCGACCCGCTTGGTGATCATGGTGTCGACCTGCTGCTGCTGGACGGACGCGTCCTGCTTGGCGTTCTCGTAGAGGACGGTGGCGCTGGTGCCCGCCAATTCCTTGATCTTCTTTTCGAGCAGCGGCTTGTCGAAACGCTCGTAACGCGCGGTCTGGTTCTCCGGAAGGAGCAGCCCGATGGTGAGCGACCCCTTCTTCTCCTTCTTGTCCCCGTTGTCGCCGGCCTGTTTGGCCTTGCCGCAGGCGGCGAGGGTGACGGCCGTCGACAAAGCGACGGCGGCCACCGCGGCGCGGCGCAGATGCGTGTTCACGTACGGATACCTCCCTGACATGGCCGCGCCGTTGCGGCCGAGGTGAGCGGAAGTCAACTCGGACCGCAAAGGGGCGTCAAGAAGTTAATCCTTAACGAGATGGCAACGATGCCATGCGTTATGTGCGTGAACTCAAGAGGCGTGTTGCCCCGGCATCAAAAGACGGGGCGCGGAAAGGGATCAGGCGCGCCCGGGCGCGTCCGCCGCCGGCACGCCGTCCAGCAGCGAGGAGTCGCCCATCTCACTGAGGACGAGGGCGAGCGCGCCGAGCACCTCCGCACGGCCGCCCAGGGCGCCCGGTACGACCTCCAACTGCCGTGCGGCGCTGGGGATCGCGTACCGTCCGACCGACTCCCGGATGGGCGCGAGGACGAGCTCCCCGGCCTCCGCGAGGTCCCCGCCGAGCACCACCCGGCTGGGGTTGAGCAGGTTGCACAGGCTGGCCACGCCGCTGCCGATGTGCCGGCCGACGTCCGCGATCACCCGGCGGCAGCCGGCGTCGCCGTCGCGGGCGAGCCGGACCATGCGTGGCGCGGTGAGGTCCGGGCCGTGGGCGGAGTGCAGCAGCGGCAGGACGTAGCGGTGGGCGGTGAAGGTCTCCAGGCAGCCGCGGTTGCCGCAGCGGCAGACGGGCCCGGACTCGTCCAGGGTGATGTGGCCGATCTCGCCCGCGGTGCCGCCGGGGCCCCGGTAGATCTGTCCGTTGATCACCAGGCCGGCGCCGACGCCGCTGGCGACCTTGATGTACGCGAGGTCGGCGGCCCCGCGCCCGGCGCCCCAGACCAGCTCGCCGAGCGCGCCGAGGTTGGCGTCGTTGTCGACGTGGACCGGGACGTCGAGGCGGGCGGCGAGCTCGTCGCGCGGGTTGGTGCCGGCCCAGCCGGGCAGGATCGCGGTCGAGCCCAGTACGCCGGACTCGTCGATCGGCCCGGGGACGCCCAGGCCCACCCCGACGATCTTCCCGGGGTCGATGCCAGTGGCCGCGATCAGCGTCTTGACCAGGTACTCCGCCCGCTCCAGACCCTGGGCGGCGGAGGCGTCCACGTCCAGCGGCTCGGCCTCTTCGGCGAGCACCCGGTGGGCCAGGTTGCCGACGGCGACGCGCAGGTGGGTGTGGCCGAAGTCGACGCCGACGACGATCCCCGCGTCACCCGAGAGGGAGACACTGCGGGCCCGCCGGCCGCCGGAGGAGGTGGGGGTCACCTCGACGGTGCCGTTGTCCTTCAGCTCGCGGACGATGTTGGAGACGGTGGCCGCCGACAGCCCCGTGGACCGGGCGATCTCCGCCTGGGTGAGCGCCCCCGACCTGCGCACCGCGCGCACGACCCGCTCCAGGTTGGCCCGGTGCAGCGACGACTGCGACCCCGGAGTCTCCACGACCATCCACTCCCGCCTCGTCGGTACGGCACGACCGCCGCCCCGGCCACCGGGCTGCGACAGTGGAGCCCGGCATCCGTACAACATCTGAACTCTAAGCTCAGCCGCACACCCGGGAGCACGTCAAGGCTCCGGACACCGCTACGGCGCCGGGCGGGGCCCTCCCATGGTACGGATCACCGTTCGGGAGCGGCCGGGGCGGCCGGTCTGGCGGGCTCGTCCACGGCGCCCCCCGCGTTCAACGCCGCTCGCGCCCCTTCCGCCGGCGGGAGAGCCGGTCCGCCGCGAGGGCGAGCGGCGGGGCGAGGAACATGAAGAACCAGCTGCCGGTGGCGTAGCTGACGCCCGCGGCGGCGACGGCGGCGACGGGCATGCCGAGGAACGGGCCGGCGAGGCGGCCAGGACGGCCGGTGGTGTCCGGGGCGGCGGACCGGGCGGGGGCCGGGGAGAGGGAGGTGCCCGAGGCCGCGTCGACGAGGGTCGGGCGCGGCTCGGGCAGGTCCTTGAAGAGGGCCAGGATGTCGGCCTGCGTACGGGCCTCGTTGAGGGCCTCGGCGCGCTCGCCGTACTCGTCGATGGTCAGCCGGCCCTGACGGCTGTGCGTGGTCAGAGCGTCGAGGGCTTCCTCGCGCTCGTCGTCGCCGATGCGGAGCGTGGTTCTGTCGAGCTGGGTCACGCCCGTGATCGTATCGCCGGGTGGAACGGCCGGGTCCGGATGCCGACGGGCGGGGGCCCGGCGGCTACTTGAGCGCCCCGGCCGTCAGGCCGGACTGCACCTGCCGCTGGAAGACGATGTAGGCGGCGAGGACGGGCAGCATCGCGATCACCAGGCCCGCGAAGAGGCCCGACCAGTCCCCCTTGTACCGCTGGCTGGCCGCCAGCGCGACCAGGCCCTGCGGCAGCAGCTTCCTGTCGTCGTCGCCGACGTTGAGCACCGCCGGCAGCAGGTACTGGTTCCACTGGCCGAGGAAGTTGAAGATGCCCACGCTGATCAGGCCGGGCTTGGCCATCGGCAGCATCACCTGGAAGAAGGTCCGGGTGTGCGACGCGCCGTCGATCATCGCCGCCTCCGCGACGGAACTGGGCAGCGTCCGGAAGAAACCGGTCAGGAAGAAGACGGTGAAGGGCAGCGAGTAGGCGATGTAGACGAGGATCAGCCCCTGGTACGTGTTGAGCAGCTGCATGTTCTTCATCACGAAGAACAGCGGCACCAGCGCCAGGATCACCGGGAAGCTCATCCCGCCCACGAACAGGTAGTAGACGAAGCGGTTGCCGGGAAAGTCGAAGCGGGCCAGGACGTAGGCCGCCATGGCGCCCAGCAGCATGGTGCCGAACAGCGAACCGGCCACCACGACGAGCGAGTTGAAGAAGTACTGGCTCATGTGCGCCTGGGACCACGCACGGCCCCAGGCCCCGAAGTCCGGGCTCTTCGGCAGCGCCCAGGGCGAGGAGAAGATCTCCTTGTCGCTCTTGAAGGCGCTCATCACCGCCCAGAGCAGCGGCAGGGTGACCATCAGGCCCCAGATGACGAGGACGCCGTGCGAGAAGACGTTCAGCACGCCGCCCTCGCGCTCGCCGCCCGCGCCCCGCGCCCGTCCCTCCGGCGGGGCGGCCGGCGCGGGGGCGTCCGGGCGGTCCGACGGCTCGGCTTGCACGGTCACGGTGCCACCCCCGGGTGGTTGTGCGGACGGACGGTCGGGGCCACGGGCCGACGGAAGGAACGGAAGGAACGGAAGGAGGCGAACGCGCGCATCAGTACTCCAGCCGTTCGCGCCGGCCGAGCTTCATCACGATGCCGGCGAAGACCATGGTGACGATCAGCAGCGCGACGCCCAGGGCGGTCGCGTAGCCGGCCTGCCCATCGGTGAACGCCTTGCTGTAGAGGTAGTAGGTGAGCAGTTCGGTGGAGTAGTCCGGGCCGGGTCCGTCCATCATGATCTGGACGACCGCGAAGCCGTCCAGGGCCATGATCCCCATGTAGACCCAGCCGGTCTGGACGGTGTCCCAGAGCAGCGGCAGGGTGATCCGGAAGAAGGTCTGGACCCGGTTGGCGCCGTCCAGCAGCGCGGCCTCGTAGAAGTCCTTGGGGATGGCGCTCATCCCGGCGGAGAACAGCACCACGTAGAAGCCGACGTTGCTCCAGACCATCACCGCCATCACGCACCACAGCGCCAGGTCCGGATCGCCGAGCCAGTCGGGGCGGACGGAGTCCAGACCGATCGCGTCGAGGAAGGAGTTGATCGCCCCGCTGTTGGGGTTGTAGGCGAACTTGAACAGCAGGGCGACGATGGCGATGGACAGCACCTGCGGGAAGAAGTACACGATCTTGTAGAAGCCGGAGCCGCGGACGCCGGCCACCGCCGCGTTCTTCCGGCGGCGGCCGCCGACGTTGAGCATGAAGGCGAAGAACAGGCCGAGTCCCAGCGTCACCAAGGGCAGCAGGAGCAGCAGCAGGAGGTTGTGTCCCAGGGCCTTCCAGAACAGCTCGTCGTCCCAGAGGCGTTGGTAGTTCTTCAGCCCCGTCATCTTGAACTTCGAGCTCAGGCCGGTCCAGTTAGTGAAGGAGTAGTAGATGGCCTGGACGAACGGCGAGACGACGAAGATCCCGTAGATCGCCAGGGGGACGAGCAGGAACCCGGCGATGAAACGGTACTTACCGTGCTGCATGACCTCGGACCCCGATCTTCCGTGATCTTCTTTGATCTTCCGTGACGGGTGCCGCCTTGGCGCGGGACGGTGCGGGACGGGCTACTTGTGCTTGTACTTCTTGACGGAGTCGTCCTTGCGGGTCTCGTCCGTGAACTTCTGGATCTTCTTAATGGCCTCGTCGGGGGTGAGCCGGCCGGCCATCATCTCGCCGAGCGCGGCCTTGCCGATCTTCTCCTTCTGGAGCGAGACGTACCAGTCCTGGAGCCGGGGGTTGACGACGTTCCGGCCGGCCTTGCTCAGCGCCTCCTGGGACGAGGCCAGGCCGGGCGGCAGGGTGAGGCCCTCGGTGCCGCCGTTGAGGGAGGTGAGGGAGGAGACCGCCTTGATGAAGTTCTGCGTGGACTTCTTCCCCAGCATGATCCGCAGCAACTCCATGCCGCCCTGGGCGTTCTTGGCGTTCTTCGGCACGATGAACGGCTCGCCGCCGGAGGCCCAGAGGGTGCCGAACGGCATCTTGTCGCTCTTGTCCAGGCTGGACGGGGCGCCGACGGCCATCTTGAAGTCGCTCGGCGTCATCTTCTTGGACTCGTTCTCCACCCAGGAGCCGTTCGGGATGAACAGCGCCTTGCCCTCGTTCCACGCCGTCTGCGACTGGATGTGGTCGAGGCCGGGGGTGCCCTGGAGGACGTACCCCTTCTTGTAGAGCTCGTAGTACGCCTCGAACGCGGCCTTGACGGCCGGGTGCTTCCAGGCGTCCGGCTCCAGGTTGTCGATGCGGTCCAGCACCTCGGTGCCGCCGATCTTGGCGATGAACGGGTAGAGGCTGAACGGGATGTAGTACGGGTGCTGGCCCGCGTATGTCCAGCCGGCGATGCCCTTCTTCTTCGCCTTCTCGCAGAGCTTGAGCATCTCGTCCCAGGTCTCCGGGTACTGGGCGTCGAGCTTCTCCAGGTTGGTCTTCGAGTACCAGACGCCGTAGACGGTGTAGGCGTAGTAGAAGACCCACACCTCGTCCCCGTCGAACTGGCCCATCTCGACGACGCCCGGGCGGAGGGTGTCCCGGACCTTCTTCTTGGGGTCGTCGAGGGAGGGGGCGTCGAGGAGGGCGTTGAGGTCGGTGAGCTGCTTGAGGCCGACGAGGGTGCCCAGGTCCATCTGCTTGGCGCCGGAGTTGTCGATGAGGTCGGGCGGGGTGCCGCCGTTGAAGCGGGGCTGGATCTGCGGCGCGATGTCCTGGGTGCCGGTGTGCTTGATCTCGGCCTGCGGGTACGCCTTCTTGTACTCGGCCTCCGCGTCCTTGGCGTACTGCTGGCCGAAGCCGCCGTCGAAGATGACGACGTCGAGCGGGGCCGAGGCGTTCACCTTCAGCGGCTTCATCTCGCCCGCGCCACCGCCGCCGCCGGCCGGCTTGTCGGGCTTGGCGTCATCGTCGTCGCCGCCGGCCGCGCAGGCGCTGAGGGTGCTCATCGCCGGTACGGCCACCAGGCCGAGCGCCGCGGCGCGCTTGATGAGGTCGCGCCGGCTGAATTCCGAGGTGGATCCCATGCTCAAGTCCTCGCCTTCTCCAGGACTCAGGCGGTGTGGCGGTCTCCCCTGTGCAGTCGGCTCGACGAAGGGCACGACACCGCGGATCGGTCGAAGCTGGGCGTGCTGGATGTGCTGAGCGTGCTGGACATGGCCGGGTGCGCCGGACATGCCGGGTGTGCTGAACGTGCTGTGTGCGCTGAACGTGCTGCGTGTGCTGAACGTGCTGCGTGTGCTGAACGTGCTGCGTGTGCTGAACGTGCTGGGTGTGTTGAACGTGCTTGGCGTGCTGAGCGTGCTGGGTGTGCGCCGGGGAGGTGCCCGGGCGGAGCCGTCGGCTCGCTCCCTCGATGGGCCCCGGTTCCCCGGTTCCCCGGTTCCGCCACGGCGACGCGGGGTCGCCCCGGACGCCGACAGGTATAGTCCACTTCTCACCAACTGGGCAAGATCGGAAGCGTCTTCGGCCGTCAGTCTTTCCCGAGTTGAGACCTCTCCGACACCGGGCGACACCAGCTCCGGGACCCTTGACACCACCAGAGCCTCACGCCCTACTTAACAGAGCGCGATCCGGGTGACAACGTTGTCCACCCTCGGGAGAGGCAAGGGATGAGACAGAGACTCAGACGTCGCCGACGGGCGCTCGCCCGTCCCGCGGCCCTCCTCGTGGCCGCCATACTGGTGACGGCCCCTCAGATCGCCCCGTCCGGCGCCGTCGCGGCGCCCGCCGGGAGGGCCGCGGCTCCCGCGGCCGACGACACCGTCGGGGAAAGCTTCGCGTCCTCCTTCGAACCGGGCGACCCCCGCCCCGACTGGCGCAACACGGCCGACACCGGCCCGGACGGCCGGGCCAGGTCGTCGGGGGTCGACGGCGGCGACGGCCAGGGCATCCCCGGCAACGCCACCGACAAGGTGACCGCCGTCCGGGCCAGCGGCGAGAACGCCGAGGGCGGCGAGATCAAGGAGAACCTGGTCGACGGCGAGCCGACCAGCAAGTGGCTGGTCCGGCAGCGGACCGCCTGGCTGGAGTTCGACCTCTCCGAGCCGGTCGCCCTCGCCCGCTACGCCCTCACCTCCGCCAACGACGCCCCCGGCCGCGACCCGCGGGACTGGACCCTGCGCGGCTCGGCGGACGGCAAGAGCTGGACTACCCTCGACAGCCGCCGGGGCGAGGACTTCGAAAAGCGGCTCCAGACACGGCAGTTCACCGTCACCACCGGAACCGCCTACCGCCACTTCCGGCTGGAGGTCACGGGCAACGCCGGGGACGAGCTCACCCAGCTCGCCGAGGTGCAGTTCGCCACGGCGGACCCCGGCACTCCGCCGCCACCGGCCATGCGCACGTACGCCGACACCGGCCCGGCCGGCTCCCCGACGGCCAAGCCCCGCGCCGGCTTCACCGGGAAGCACGCCCTGCGCTACGGCGGCACCCACCGCGCCAAGGGCCGCGCCTACGCGTACAACAAGGTGTTCGCCGTGAACGTGCGCGTCACCGCGCGCACCCGGCTGGCGTACAAGATCTTCCCGGCCCTGGCCGAGCGCGACCCCCGCTACCCCGCCACCCACGTCTCCCTCGACCTCGCCTTCACCGACGGCACCTACCTCAGCCAACTGGACGCCCGGGACCAGCACGGCGCGCCGCTGACGCCGCGCGGCCAGGCGGACTCCAAGACGCTCTACGTCAACCAGTGGAACAACAAGGAGGCGGCGATCGGCCGCGTCGCCGCCGGCAAGACCGTGGCGCGCGTCCTGGTCGCCTACGACGCCCCGGCCGGCCCCGCGCCCTTCCGGGGCTGGATCGACGACGTCTCCCTCGCGCCCGCGCCCGAGGAGAAGACCCCTGCCCACCCCGCGGACCGCGCCCTCACCACCCGCGGCACCCTCTCCAGCTCCTCCTTCTCCCGCGGCAACACCTTCCCCGCCACCGCCGTCCCGCACGGCTTCACCTTCTGGACGCCCGTCACCGACGCGGGCTCCACCAGCTGGCTCTACCGGTACGCGGCGGCCAACAACGCCGACAACCTGCCCACCCTCCAGGCGTTCTCGGCGAGCCACGAACCCAGCCCCTGGATGGGCGACCGGCAGACCTTCCAGGTGATGCCCTCGGTCGCGGCCGGCACCCCCGACGCCTCGCGCACCGCCCGCGCCCTCCCCTTCCACCACGCGCGCGAGACCGCCACGCCGCACCACTACGGCGTCACGTTCGACAACGGGCTGCGGGCCGACATCGTGCCCACGGACCACGCCGCGATGATGAGATTCACCTTTCCGAGTGGATCGGCCGACAAGGCCAACGTCATCCTTGACAACGTCACCAACGCCGGCGGACTGACGCTGGACACCACGCACGGGACGTTCACCGGCTGGTCGGACGTCAGGAGCGGGCTGTCGACGGGGGCCGGACGCCTCTACGTGTACGGCGTCTTCGACGCCCCGGTGACCGGCGGCGGGAAGCTCGCGCGCGGCGGCGCGGGAGACGGCAGCGACGTCACCGGCTACCTGCGGTTCCGGCCGGGCGCCGACCGCACGGTCACCCTGCGGATCGCGACCTCGCTCATCGGCACCGACCAGGCGAAGGCCAACCTGGAGCAGGAGATCCCGGCCGGGACGCCGTACGCCCGCGTCCACGACCGGGCCCGGGACGCCTGGGACGCCCTGCTGGGCCGGGTGGAGGTGGAGGGCGCGACCGCCGACCAGCTCACCACGCTCTACTCGGGCCTCTACCGCCTCTTCCTGTACCCCAACTCCGGCTTCGAGAACACCGGTTCCGCCGCCCGCCCCAAGCACCGCTACGCCAGCCCGTTCTCCCCGTCCACCGGCGCGTCCACCCCGACCCGTACCGGCGCCCGGATCGTCGACGGCGAGGTCTACGTCAACAACGGCTTCTGGGACACCTACCGCACCACCTGGCCCGCGTACTCCCTGCTGTCCCCCGGGCAGGCCGGGCGGATGGTGGACGGCTTCGTGCAGCAGTTCAAGGACGGCGGCTGGGTCTCGCGCTGGTCCTCCCCCGGCTACGCCGACCTGATGACGGGCACCAGCTCGGACATCGCCTTCGCCGACGCCCACGCGAAGGGCGTCCGCTTCGACGCCGAGGCCGCGTACGAGGCGGCGCTGAAGAACGCGACGGTGGCGCCGACCGACCCCGGCACCGGCCGCAAGGGCATGGACACGTCCATCTTCCTCGGCTGGACGAGCACGAAGACGCGCGAGGGCATGTCGTGGGCCCTGGACGGCTACCTCAACGACTTCGGGCTGGCCAGGATGGGCCAGGCGCTCTACGCGAAGACGCACAAGGAGCGCTACCGCGAGGAGTCGGAGTACTTCCTCAACCGCGCGCGCAACTACGTCAAGCTCTTCGACCGGCGCGTCGGCTTCTTCCAGGGCCGGGGCGAGGACGGTTCCTGGCGGCTGTCGCCCGAGGCGTACGACCCGCGGGTCTGGGGCCACGACTACACCGAGACCAACGGGTGGAACTTCGCCTTCACCGCCCCCCAGGACACCCGCGGCCTCGCCGCGCTGTACGGCGGCCGGTCCGGGCTGGCGAAGAAGCTCGACGCCTACTTCGCCACCCCGGAGACGGGCGCGCCGGAGTTCGCCGGCTCGTACGGCGGGGTCATCCACGAGATGACCGAGGCCCGGGACGTCCGCATGGGCATGTACGGGCACAGCAACCAGCCCTCCCACCACATCGCCTACCTCTACGACGCGGCCGGGCAGCCGTGGAAGACGCAGGCGAAGGTGCGCGAGGTGCTCTCCCGCCTCTACCTGGGCAGCGAGATCGGGCAGGGCTACCCGGGGGACGAGGACAACGGCGAGATGTCCGCCTGGTACGTCTTCAGCGCGCTCGGCTTCTACCCGCTGGTGATGGGGCAGGGCGAGTACGCGATCGGGTCGCCGCTGTTCACCAAGGCGACCGTGCACCTGGAGAACGGCCGCGACCTGGTGGTCAAGGCCCCGCGCAACAGCGCGCGGAACGTCTACGTGCAGGGGCTGACCGTCGACGGCAAGCCCTGGAACTCGACGGCCCTGCCGCACTCGGTGGTGGCCGGGGGCGCCACGCTGGAGTTCGCCATGGGCCCGCAGCCGTCGTCCTGGGCCTCCGGCGAGGGCGCCGGGCCCACCTCGATCAGCAAGGACGACGAGGTCCCCGCCCCGCTGTCCGACGTCTCGGTTCCGGACGGCTCGGCTCTCACGGACAACACCTCCCGCACCGCCACCACGGTCACCACCGTCCCGGTGGAGGTGGCCGCCGGCTCCCGCGTCACGTCGTACACCCTCACCTCCGCCGACCGCTCCCGGGCGCCGAGGAGTTGGGTACTCGAAGGTTCCGACAACGGACGGGACTGGAGTGGAACCGATCGACGCGAGGGAGAGTCCTTCACATGGGACCGGCAAACACGCGTGTTCTCTCTGCACGCTCCGGTCACCTACCGTCACTACCGGCTGAAAGTCGTGGGTGGCGAGGCAACCTTGGCGGAAATGGAGCTGTTGGGGTCACCCCAGCGGTAGTTGAGGCCGGGAAGCCTGTGTATGGTTTGTGAAGATCCAGTGCTGCTCTCCGTGCACGGAGGGTGGCACTGCGCACCTTTTTTCATGGATGGGGGGAACTTTCCATGACTTCTGTTTCACGTGTTTCTCGACGTGGCCTCTCGCGCCTCGTCACCGCCGGCATCGCCGTGGCGCTGGTCGGGGGGACGGCCGGCGTGGCCGCCGCGCAGACCTCCGGGGCGCAGGCCGCCGCGGCGA